>JASLVT010000080.1 GCA_030741175.1 Porticoccaceae bacterium | reverse complement strand
AAGGCAATGAAAAGGAAGGTAAAAAATGCATTTGGCCTTAACGGAAGAACAATACCTAATTCAAGATATGGCGAGTAAGTTTGCAGTCGCTGAACTTGAGCCGATTGCCGAACAACTTGATCGAGATAAGGACCCAGCGAAAAACCGACAGCTATTTTTAGCTAATCTGAAATTGCTCGCTGAGCTTGGCTTTATGGGTCTGAATGTAAGTTCAGACTATGGCGGCAGTGATGCCGGTGTGGTGGCGTTTAGCCTGGCGATTACAGAAATAGCCAAAGCCTGCGCTTCAACTGCAGTCACTATGTCGGTGACCAATATGGTCGGTGAAGTGATCCAAGCTGTGGCCAATGAAGAGCAAAAACAACAGTACTTGCCCAAGCTATCATCTGGTGACTATGCAGCGGGGAGTTTTTGTTTATCTGAACAGGGCGCTGGATCCGATCCTGCAGCAATGAAAACAAAGGCGGTAAAAGACGGAGATCACTGGATTATTAATGGCACCAAGGCATGGATAACCAGTGCGGAATATGCCGGTGTCTTTGTAGTGTGGGCGGTCACAGATGCTGAGGCTCCAAGCGGTAAAGGCATCTCCTGTTTCTTAGTCGAGGCCAATACACCGGGTATAACCATTGGCAAAGCTGAACAAAAAATGGGCCAGCATGCATCGAGTACTAATATGGTTAGCTTTGATAATTGTCGCATCCCTAGTTCTGCCTTAATGGGTAAGCTAAATGACGGTTTTCGTATTGCTGTGGCGGAGTTGGCGGGCGGACGAATTGGTATTGGTTCTCTGGCGCTGGGGATAGGTTTTGCAGCGATGGATTACGCGCGTAAATACTGCACAGAGCGAGAGCAGTTTGGTCGTAGCCTCGCCAGCTTTCAAGGGTTGCAATGGATGATGTCAGATGCCTACACACAACTCGAGGCATCGCGCTTATTAATAATGAATGCCGCTTATCTAAAGGACAGTAGTGAGCCTTTTAATAAGGCGGCAGCGATGGCCAAACTTCATGCCTCAGAAACTGCCAATAAAGTTTGCTATACCGCTCAGCAATTACTCGGTGGTATGGGGTACACCAGAGACTGTCCGCTAGAGCGGTACAGTCGCGATGTGCGGGTAACCTCTGTTTACGAGGGAACCAGTGAGATTCAAAGGCTGATTATCGCGCGCGAATTAATCAATGAGCTATGAGTTTGCTCGTGATCGGATTGAGAAACAATCACATTGCGGAGAGTGAGGCATTAGCTAATTTTATTTGTTACAACAATGGCAGAGTGTAAAGCGAAATAAAAAAACTTTTAAGAGGGTTAGCCAGTGAATCGGTCATTTAATGTATATGTTGTGCCTGCCGCGGTGTTTATCTCCGTTGTGATGGGTGGAGGTTATGGTACCGGCAGAGAAGTAGTTGAATTTTTCACTCGTTACGGCCTATTGGGCGGCCTGTTGGGAACCATCGTTGCAGCCTGTGTTTTTTCCCTTGTGCTCGCCTGCACCTATGAATTCGCACGTGTTTTTCAGTTGTATGATTACCGCAGCTTTTTTAAAAAGTTGATTGGTCGATTTTGGGTGTGCTTTGAAATCCTCTACCTGCTTTTATTTTTACTGGTGCTGGGCGTGGTGAGTTCGGCGGCCGGCAATATACTTGAACAGGAATTCGCTACCCCCAGTTATGTTGGAATGGTGGGTGTACTGGTACTCGTGGTTATATTGGTATATTTCGGGCGCGAAGCGGTGGAGAAAGTACTCACATTATGGTCGATCGGTATGTACTTAGTATTCGGCTATTACTTTATCGAGATACTCAATAATGGTGACGTTGAGATTCTACCAACGTTAACTCAGGGTAATATTGAATCCGGTTGGCTACGAGGAGGTATTCTCTATGCCATGTATAACTTAGCTATTGCACCGGTGTTGCTATTTTCTACTCGTGCAATTCAAACCCGGCGTGAAGCGTTACTGGCCGGTGTTATTGCCGGCGTTGCCGTTATGGTGCCTGCGCTACTCTTTCATATGAGTTATGCGGTTGGCCATCCAGAGGTGCTAGAGCAGCCAGTCCCCAACTACTGGATGATGTCAGAATATGCGTCTCCATTATTACTTATCATTTTCCTTGTGGCACTGCTTGGCACTCTGGTAGAGACGGGTGCTGGGTTAGTACAAGGCCTTATTGAGCGCATCGAAATGGTAGTGAAAGTGGATACCAATGATGCCCTAAGTCAACCAGCCAGAGCGATTATCGCCATTGCGACGCTGCTGTTTGGAGGCTTAATTGGTTCACTCGGTATTGTTGCTTTAGTGGCGCAGGGATATTCCGCGCTCTCGGTTGGCTTCGCGCTGGTCTACATCATTCCTATCTGTACCTTGGGTGTAATTAAAATAATCAAGTCTGCGTAACTCGTATTACCTAGACAATGGCAAAATAATGTTTGTAAGTGAGTAATATCATGATTGTGTATTTAAATGGTGAGTATATGCCTGCCGAGCAAGCAACAATATCTCCTCTAGACCGAGGATTTATTTTCGGTGATGGTATTTATGATGTTACGCCATCCTATGGTGGAAGAATGGTGGGTTTTCAATTGCATATGGAGCGAATGAAAAATGGACTACAGAGTATTGGTATCGACAATCCATTAACTGATAAGCAGTGGCATGATATCGCGATAAATTTAAGTGAGAAAAATGGTGGCCAGAACCTTGGTATCTATTTCCAAGTAAGTCGCGGTAATGAGGGGCGCCGTTTCCATGGGTTTCCCGCTAATACCAAACCCACAGTTCTTGGAATGGTAATCGAGATTGCGCCGCACCCCGAGGTACCTGATCGGAAAACGAAAGTGGGCTTACGAGTCATCTCTACCGAGGATTTGAGATGGCGCCATTGTGATATCAAATCGACGGCTCTGCTAGGTAATGTGTTGCATTTTCAACAGAGTTACGCATTGGAAAAAGATGAAACCATTATGTATAACGCCCGCGGTGAGTTGACCGAAGCGAGTTGCAGTAATGTATTTATTGTAAAAGAGGGTGTTGTAGCTACCCCACCGTTGGATTATCAACTGCTACCGGGTATCTCTAGACATATCGCTATCGAAGCTCTGCGTGCCGATGGTAGCATTCAGGTGCAGGAGCGGGTAGTGACTATGGATGAAGTTCGCAACGCCGATGAAGTATGGATCACTAACTCCAGCAAACATATTGCACCAGTGGTTGAGTTGGATTCGCAACCGGTCGGTGATGGCTTGGTGGGGGAGGTTTGGGAAAAAGCCATGACCATTTATGAGGCAGCGAAGTACGACTTTTAGCAACAGAATTATTCATGAAACCATCAGCCTTTTGATTTAAGACCGTGCCGAGCGCTTTAAGAGATTACTATTCATGACTTAATCTCATACCACAAAAAGCTAGCAATAATGTCCGAAATACCGTTTAGCAAGTATTAGTTGCTGTCTAGACAGATCTGTATAAAAATATCTCAAAAGCGGTACGAATTAATTTCGTCGTGATAATAATAACTGTCTAAATGCGGAGTGATTATGATTGTTTACGGTGTCGCCTTATTGTCTTTTTGCACGCTGTTTGGCATGTATACCGGTAATCTACTCGGCGAGTTGCTGGGTGTTAATGCCAATGTTGGTGGTGTCGGTATCGCCATGCTGCTGCTTATTCTATTGTCCAATTTAAGTAAAAAACAATTCCATTTAGATACGGTCTCCGAGTCAGGTATTTATTTCTGGAGCGCTATGTATATACCCATTGTGGTTGCTATGGCCGCCAAACAGAATGTGGTTGCCGCTGTCTCCAGTGGTTGGCTAGCGGTTATCGCCGGAGTGCTGGCAGTTGCTTTTAGTTTCGCTGCCATCCCCCTCATTTCGCGTTTTGGTGGCGACCGAGATATTGAGCAAGAGGTGAAATAATGGACGGCTCAATGCTCACAGAATTATTGGTTAAACAGGGGCTCATCAGCGCTTTTTTATTTGTTGGTGTGGTTACCTGGATTTCTTACTGGTTATCAACACATCTCACTCGTGGCCATATTCATGGCTCTGCCATCGCCATCGCCCTTGGTTTGGCCCTCGCTTATATCGGTGGGCTATACACTGGTGGTAGTAAGGGGCTGGCTGATATTGCTATTTTTAGTGGTGTTGCCCTGTTGGGCGGCTCCATGTTGCGAGATTTTGCCATTATTGCAACGGCCTATGGCGCTGACCTCAGTGCGATTAAGAAGGCTGGTTGGGTCGGTGCCCTATCGGTGGTGATTGGTGTGGTGCTGTCCTTTGTTGTCGGTGCTGTGGTGGCTCTTGCTTTTGGTTACAGCGATGCCATTTCCATTACGACTATTGGCGCTGGTGCTGCCACCTATATAGTAGGCCCAGTCACGGGCACTGCACTGGGCGCGAGCTCTGAGGTGGTCGCCCTAAGTATTGCGGCCGGACTGGTGAAATCAATTCTAGTGATGATTGGTACGCCACTTGTGGCCAAGTATATAGGCCTCAATAATCCACAGTCGGCCATGGTCTACGGTGGTCTGATGGGTACCACCAGTGGTGTGGCCGGTGGTCTCGCCGCTACCGATCCCAAGCTGGTGCCCTATGGTGCTATGACCGCCACTTTTTATACTGGCGTGGGCTGTTTGCTGGCGCCCTCTATTCTGTTCTTTATCGTTCGATTTCTGGTTGGGTAAGGCTCTAGTTATCGACCTAATAATAAAAGGCTAATCTTGTTATGACGCAGAGTAATAACACCGAAAACAACAATCTCTACGCGCATTTTCAGCAACAATTTGATCACTATACTGACAAGCCTGCGCTGGTTTTAGCGGACCAGTCGAGCATCAGTTACGCAGATCTGGAGCGAGAATCTGCTCGCCTTGCACGCTATATGACTGACCTTGGTATTCAGGTGGGTGATCGAGTTTCAGTACAGGTAACCAAGTCACCAGAAGCATTATCACTGTATCTTGCCTGCCTTCGCGCGGGATTTGTGTTTCATCCTTTGAATACAGGCTATAAAGAGGCGGAGTTGGATTATTTTTTAAGCAATGCCGAGCCCGCTATGGTGATCTGTGATGTAGCTGATGAGCAACTAATGCAGAAACTGTGCAACAAAAATAAGGTGTCTCATTTAAAAACACTGAATGCCGATGGCAGTGGTAGTTTATCGGATAGCGCACAACAGGCGTCTGCTGATTTCCCTGTGGTTGATCGCCAAGATGATGATTTGGCGGCGCTGTTATATTCCTCCGGCACCACCGGTGTACCCAAAGGGATTATGTTGAGTCACCGCAATTTGCGCAGTAATGCAGAGTGCCTAGTACAGGCCTGGGGCTTTAGTAGTGATGATGTTTTATTGCATGCGTTGCCCATATTTCATGTACATGGTCTATTTGTTGCCCTTGGTTGTGTCTTTCTCTCTGGCGCTAGTATGCACTGGCTAAAAGATTTTAATGCCGATTTGGTCGTAGACAGCTTGCCCAGCTGTACGGTGATGATGGGTGTGCCAACCTATTACACGCGTCTGTTATCCAATGACCGATTCGATGCTTCGGTAGCAACCAATATAAGGTTGTTTATCTCAGGCTCAGCGCCATTGTTAAGCGAAACCTTTGAAGCATTCCGGGCTCGCACCGGTCAATCGATTCTCGAGCGCTATGGCATGACCGAAACCAATATGAATATATCAAATCCACTGGTAGGCGAGCGCCGCGCCGGCACCGTGGGACTGCCACTGCCCGGCGTTGAGGTTCGTATTGTCGATCAACAGGGAGCAGAGGTTGCGATCGATGAGGTTGGTGATATACAGGTTCGTGGAGAAAATGTTTTTAAAGGTTATTGGCGTATGCCGGAAAAAACCGCCGAGGATTTGGCTGCTGATGGTTTTTTTAATACCGGTGACAAAGGCACCGTCAGCGAAGATGGCTATGTGTCGATTGTGGGTCGCGCCAAAGATATGGTGATTACCGGTGGCCTCAATGTGTACCCAAAAGAGATTGAGCTCTTGATCGATAAACTCGATGGAATCAAAGAATCGGCCATTATCGGCTTACCTCACCCAGACTTTGGTGAAGCGGTTGTTGCGGTAGTTATTTATGATGGCGATAGTCAACAGCCTGATGAAGACAGCATTATCAATGGTCTAAAAGCACAGATATCGGGATTTAAAGTGCCTAAGCGAGTCTTGTCTCTACAAGAGCTACCCCGTAACACCATGGGTAAGGTGCAAAAGAATGTTTTGCGTGATCAGTTCAATGATTTATTTTAATCATTGCGACTCGAGTTATTGCTAGCATTTAGTTGCTCTGCTGTTTGAGCTAGTTGTATGTCACTTGCTAAATTTCTTTGTTGACCAAAAGCTCTGTCTGCTAAATTTTGTGCTGTGTTAAATCCTTGTTGTCTTAGTGTTGCAAGCAACGCGGCT
>JASLVT010000007.1 GCA_030741175.1 Porticoccaceae bacterium | reverse complement strand
CGGATAACCCCAGCGCAATACCCAGACTACAGAGTAGTCCGGCACGCTTGCCATTGCTTAATGTCTGCTGAGAAACCAATACAAAATCAGGGCCGGGCGATGCTGCAGCCAGCAGGTGCACCGATGTGATAATCAGCAAGCCTTCAGCAAGATCCATAAATATTCCAGTTCACCAAGATGAACCACATCATAGCCAATTGCTTAAATACTGCATATAACAAAGTGTACAGCGATTATCGTCGCTGTGGCTTATTACAGGCGCAATGATTATTCATGGCTGATAATGGAGCGATAGCTCAGTGCCTCCTGATATTGTGTTAGCTTAGGCTTCTCTAGCCCAGCTAGGTCGGCGATGGTTCGGGCAACTTTTAACACGCGGTAAAAACCTCGAGTTGATAGGGCATAGTGATCGATGGCTTGATCTAAAAATTCCCGTTGTGCGCTATTAAGTGGACAAACGATTTTCAGTTGTTGACCGGTTAACTCGCTATTGATTTTTCCCTGCCGATTAAGCTGCATATCCCATGCCTTAGAGACTCGCTGCTGAACCACCTCGGTTGTTTCACCGGGCGGTTGCTTACGCTGGTTCAGCAGTTGTTGATTTTCAATAGCGCTGACTTGCACCTGCAAATCAATTCTGTCCATTAAAGGTCCGGATAAGCGACTGCGATAGCGACCTATCTGCTCGGCTGTGCAAACACAGCGTTGGCTGCCGAGATAGCCACAGGGGCAGGGATTCATGGCGGCAATCAATTGGAATCTTGCGGGATAGCTAATCTGATTGGCCACTCGTGATATTGTGATCTCACCCGATTCTAAAGGTTCGCGCAGCATCTCCAACACTTGGCGCTGGAATTCTGGTAGTTCATCCAGAAATAAGACGCCTTGGTGGGCCAGAGATATTTCGCCTGGTTTGGGGTTACTGCCGCCGCCGACCATCGCCGCGGCGGAGGCGCTGTGATGAGGTGTTCTAAAAGGGCGCTGTCTGTGCTGTTGCACATTACTTCTACCGGCGACTGAGTGAATAGCGGCCACCTGTATGGCTTGGTGATTATCAAGTGGCGGTAACAGGTTGGGCAAGCGACTGGCTAACATGGTTTTTCCGGTACCGGGAGGACCGTAGAGTAATAGGTGATGACCGCCGCTAGCGGCGATTTCAAGCGCCCGTTTGGCATGTTGTTGGCCAATGATATCACTGAGTTCTGAATTGACGACTGACGGCTGTGTGACGACCCTCTGCCAAGGTGCAAGGGCTTGGCGTTGGTGCAGATGCGCGGAGACGTCGAGTAAATGCTCTGCGGGAAGTACGGTTAACTCTTCAACCAATGCCGCTTCATTGGCATTGTCACGGCTAATAATAAGTTTTCTGCCACCGGCTGCACAGCACAATGCAGAGGGTAGTACCGCTTCAACGGGCCGCAATGTTGCTGATAGCGCCAACTCACCAATAAATTCATAATCATCAAGTAAGTCAGTGGGTATTTGTTCCGATGCAGCGAGAATAGCGATGGCAATAGCCAGATCAAACCGACTGCCTTCTTTGGGTAGTTCAGCGGGGGCGAGATTGACGGTGATACGCCTTGCTGGGAATTCAAAGTGAGAGTTGATAATAGCGCTACGCACACGGTCCTTGCTCTCTTTAACCGCAGTCTCGGGAAGGCCGACAATATGAAAGGCGGGTAGGCCATTGGAGAGATGCACCTCAATGGTGACTGCAGGGGCTTCTATACCCTGTTTTGCTCTGGTTTGAACTGTGGCCAGTGACATATTGGCGAATGCTCTGCGTTAGTGCGATTGTCTCCTTGTCACGAAATGAAGACGACTCGTGCAGATATCTGATTATGTCGCGGTGGGTTATTCGTTGGCGAGGGAAGCCTCAAGTTTGGCGAGTTGAGCCTCTAGGATCTCTATTTTTTCTCGAGAGCGCATTAACACTGCGCGTTGTGCGTCAAACTCCTCTCGAGTAACTAAATCCAGCTTGCTAAATGTGCTTAGCATGGCGCTGCGCAGATGCCCATGAACTTCGTCACTGATGGCTTGTGCACCGGAAAAAGTTTGGCTGAGTTGTTGTGATACTTGCTTGTAGAGTTCGTCTGCATTCATTTGTGGTGCTCCTCTGACCTGCTACTTTAGCAAATCTTTTACTATCAATCACAGGCTACATCACATTAGTCCAAGTTGGTGCGGCCCGTTCGGTGCGTGGGCAATGTTATGCACCAATCTGGGTCAAAACTAGCATTTCAGATTAAAAATTGCCTTTATTTTCCGGTTTTGAAAGATTGGCACGCTATATGCATTCCCTGAATCGACACATTAGAAACATAAGCATTGAGCTTACAACCTTAACTTTTTATTTTTAACTTTACGTCTTGGGAGATGTATCTATGAAAGCTTTAAAAACTGCAATTTTTGCTGCAACTATGATGTCTGGCGCTTCTGCTATGGCTGCTGAAGTGTCTGGTAATGTCGCTCTGAGTTCTGACTACTTTTTCCGTGGTATTGATCAGTCCGGCGGTGAGGCACTTTCAGGTGGATTTGATGTAGCTTTTGAAAGCGGCTTCTACGTTGGTACTTGGGCATCAAGCATCGATTTCAGTGGTGGTTTGGAACTGGACTACTATGCTGGTTACGGCGGCTCTTTCTCGGAAGACGTTAGCTACGACATCGGTTACCTCTTCTATGGCTACCCACAGGGTCCAAGCACTGAGGAATTTGAAGAAATTTACGGCAGTGTTTCTTTCTCTGACGTCACTGTAGGTTTCGCTTACTCTGATGACTACTATGCATCGACTGGTGACTCTACCTACATCTATGTTGATTACGGCATGTCACTGACTGATGCAGTAAGTGTTGGATTCCACTATGGCACCATGTCTGCTGATGACGATGCAAACGAAGCAGATGACTACTCAATTACTTTGAGCACTGAAGCAGCTGGTCTGGCTTTTGACTTCAGCTGGATCGATTCGTCTGAAGACGGTGGTTTGTTCGCTGATAATGAGTTTGTTCTGACAATCTCTAAGTCTCTGTAATTTAAAACTTTATTGCTTATTCAAAAATGGGTGGTTGCGGCCACCCTATGGAGATAACGTATGAAATTAATAACTGCAATTGTAAAACCTTTCAAGCTCGACGAAGTGAGAGAGGCTTTAGGTGACCTAGGTGTTGCCGGCGTGACAGTGACTGAGGTTAAAGGCTTTGGTCGTCAAAAGGGTCACACAGAGTTGTATCGTGGCGCTGAATATGTGGTCGACTTTTTGCCCAAGGTCAAGCTGGAGATCGCACTCGCTGACGAGATGGTTGATAGCGCGGTGGAAGCAATTTCCAAAGCGGCGCAAACAGGGAAAATCGGTGATGGCAAGATCTTCATCTCAACACTTGACGATGTAATCCGTATTCGCACCGGTGAGACCGGCGCTGAAGCAGTATAGAGAGGACTGAAAAATGACTGATATTTTCCAACTTCAATATGCGCTAGACACATTTTACTTTTTGATGTGCGGTGCGCTAGTAATGTGGATGGCGGCTGGTTTTGCCATGCTAGAGGCCGGCTTAGTAAGGGCCAAAAACACAACTGAGATCTTGACTAAGAATATCTCCCTATTTGCAGTAGCCTGCACCATGTACATGGTCTGCGGTTACGCGGTTATGTACGGTGGTGATATCTTCTTGAGCAGCATCACCGGTGACGGTGCTACTGGTGCTGAAGAACCTGCTACATACGCGCCATCTGCTGACTTCTACTTCCAGGTGGTATTTGTTGCTACGGCGATGTCTATCGTTTCTGGTGCGGTCGCTGAGCGCATGAAACTATGGGCTTTCTTGGCTTTTGCCGTGGTAATGACTGGATTTATCTACCCAATGGAAGGTGCTTGGACTTGGGGCGGAGCTTCTGTATTCGGTATGTACACGCTGGGTGATCTCGGATTCTCTGACTTTGCTGGTTCAGGTATTGTACATATGGCCGGTGCATCTGCTGCACTTGCTGGTGTGCTGTTACTTGGCGCTCGTAAAGGCAAGTATGGGCCAAACGGTGAAGTAAACGCTATTCCTGGTGCAAATCTGCCCATGGCTACTTTGGGTACATTTATCCTATGGTTAGGCTGGTTTGGTTTTAACGGTGGTTCTGTTCTTGCTACTGCCTCTGTTGAAAGTGCTAACGCTGTAGCGGTTGTATTTATGAATACTAATGCGGCTGCCGCTGGTGGTCTGATTGCTGCGTTGCTAGTAGCTAAAGCGCTGTTTGGTAAGGCTGATCTAACTATGACCCTAAACGGTGCATTGGCTGGTTTGGTAGCGATTACTGCTGAACCTTCTACGCCTACTGCACTGGAGGCCACATTGTTTGGTGCGGCTGGTGGTGTGCTAGTTGTATTCAGTATCCTAGCCCTTGATAAGCTCAAGATCGATGATCCTGTCGGTGCTATCTCTGTTCACGGCGTTGTGGGTCTATTGGGTCTATTACTAGTACCGTTGACTAATGATGGCTCAACGTTCTCTGGCCAGTTGATTGGTGCCGCGACTATCTTTGTATGGGTATTTGGCACTAGCTTAGTGGCCTGGGGCATCTTGAAAGCCACCATGGGTATTCGAGTCTCTGAAGAAGAAGAGTTCAGTGGCGTCGATATTGCTGAGTGCGGTATGGAAGCTTACCCCGAGTTTGCAAATGCTAAGTCATAATAATTCCCCCGATTATTAGAGCTTAAAAATACTTTTTGCAATCTACCTAACGGAGCCCGAAAGGGCTCCGTTTTTTTTTGTATTAACTAAATGTAGCTACTGGAATAGCTTTTTGATGATTGTGTTCAGTGACAGATGCAATTTTTAATAGAAACAGGTATCTTTACTGAACCTACATTATTAATTACATGGATACTAAGAAGAAAAGACTTATGAAATTGATTACTGCTGTTATTAAACCGTTTAAGCTTGATGATGTAAGAGAGGCCTTAGCCGATATTGGTGTGCAAGGGATAACTGTAACCGAGGTAAAGGGTTTCGGTCGTCAGAAAGGGCATACTGAACTCTATCGTGGCGCGGAATACGTGGTAGATTTTCTGCCTAAGATCAAGCTAGAGATCGCTGTAGGCCAAGATTTAGTTGATAGCACTGTTGAGGCAATCACCAAGGCAGCAGCAACAGGAAAAATTGGCGATGGCAAGATATTTATTTCGTCTCTCGACGAGGTAATTCGCATTCGTACCGGCGAAACCGGTGAAGAGGCACTCTAGTCTCCCCATTACCATAGCTTGAGCGGCCCTCGGGTCGCTCTTGTACCGCACTAATATCCTATACTTGGAGGCACAGTTAGACTGTTTGCTCCAACTCATCAGTTAATTCTTCAGGACAATTAATGTGTTGTTTAAAAATTTAGTCATACGATTAGGTGCCGTCTTAGCAGTGGTTGTGACATTGTCATCTTCAGCGCTCTCTGAAGTACCAGTTGCGGTGAGCGATTTGATTGTTGCGCAGTTAAAGTCGGGCCGTGCTGATCTCGACTATGAGGTGATAGGAAAAAGCGCTATTGCAGGGTTCTATGAGGTGCAGGTTCAGAATGGGCCGATCCTCTATGTCTCTGCCGATGGAAAGCACTTTTTCGATGGCAGTCCATATCTGGTGGAACCGGGGCGATTTGTTAATATTCGCGATATGCGCTTGACCGAGGAACGTCGACAGCTGTTCGCCGATCGCGACACTGCAGATATGATTATTTTTAAGCCAGAGGGTGCAACCAAGGCGATTATGAATGTGTTCACTGATGTGGACTGTGGTTATTGTCGTAAACTCCATCAGGAAATGGCAGAGCTCAATAGCTTCGGTATTGAGGTGCGTTATTTGGCCTATCCGAGGGCGGGCATTCCCTCGGCATCCTACAACAAAATCGCCACCGCTTGGTGTGCCAAGGATCAGCGTGAGACACTCACCAAAATCAAACGCAGAGAGGTGGTGAAGACATCGGTCTGTGCCGATAATCCCGTGGCTGATCACTATGCCTTGGGACAGCGTATTGGCGTGACTGGAACGCCTGCCATTATTCTGATGGATGGTACATTGATTCCAGGGTACCAACCGGCGGAGGCTTTCGCTCAAATTCTTGGATTAACTGCGTCTGACAGTTGATCATCAGTGATAAAAATATCCCGAATAATTGCTTCAATAGTATAGAATAGGCGCATTGACAGGTCGCTGCTGGATTATACACTGTGGCCCTCTATTACTAGCCGGTGCCTTAGTGCACCGTTTTTTCTTAAATCAGCTCGGAGAACTTAGGTGCGATCGGTAAATATCGGTATCTGCGGACTAGGTACAGTCGGTGCCGGCGTTTATAAGGTACTAGACCGCAATTCAACTCATATCAATTCACGGGCTAATTGCGATCTGGTGATATCACAAATCGGCGCGCGTCGTGATAATCCCAATTGCGATACTGCTGACACCGCAGTGACTCGTGATATTTTTGGTGTAGCCAAAAATCCCGAGATAGATATCGTTGTCGAACTGATTGGCGGTACAGATACTGCATTCGAGCTGGTTATGTTGGCCATCGAAAATGGAAAGCATGTGGTTACGGCTAACAAGGCTTTGATTGCCAAACATGGTATGGAAATCTTTGCGGCGGCGGAGTCGCGTGGTGTCATGGTTGCCTATGAGGCGGCGGTTGCGGGAGGCATCCCCATTATTAAAGCGCTGCGCGAGGGATTGGCGGCCAATCGAGTGAATTGGCTGGCGGGCATTATCAATGGCACCACGAACTTTATTTTGTCGGAAATGGATAGTAAAGGTCGTGAATTTGCCGATGTATTGGTCGAGGCACAGGAAAAGGGCTACGCCGAGGCAGATCCCACCTTCGATGTAGAGGGCATTGATGCTGCGCATAAGCTAGTGATTATGGCATCTTTGGCTTTTGGTATGCCGCTGAGTTTGGATGGTATCTTTACCGATGGTATTACCAAATTAGAGCCACAAGACGTAGTCTACGCCAGAGAATTGGGTTACGCGGTTAAACATCTGGGCATCGCTCGCCAGACCGAACAGGGGGTGGAATTGCGCGTACATCCCACGCTAGTCCCTGAGAGCTGTATGATTTCAGGCGTGAATGATGTGTCTAATGCCGTGATGGTAAATGCTGATGCGGTGGGTACTACCCTCTACTATGGACCCGGTGCCGGTTCTGAGCCAACGGCATCCTCCGTTATTGCCGATATTGTCGATGTGGCGCGCAGTATCAATGCCGATGCTAGTGGTTGGGTGCCCGCGCTGGGTTGTAACGCTGATATGTTACAACAGCAAAAAATCATGGCGATTGAGGATATTGATACCAGCTTCTATATCCGCTTTGCGGCGCTCGATAAATCAGGAGTACTGTCCACTATCACCAAGGTGATGGCAGATGCCGGAATTAGTATTGAAGCGATTATCCAGAGAGAGCAGCCAGTGGGTGAGGATTATGTCAATGTGATTATCCTGACCAATGTGACTAGAGAGAAACTACTGGATGCCGCTGTTGAGGGTATCGAACAGCTTGATACCGTGCGCGGTGATGTGACCTTTATTCGTGTTGAGCATTTGGATCAGTAAATGAAATTTATTAGTACCCGTGGCGATGTCGAGCCACAAGACTTTGAAGACGTTATCCTCACTGGCTTGGCCCCAGATGGTGGTCTTTTTGTACCAGAACACTTGCCTCGATTCAGTGAGCAGGAGATAGCGTCTTGGGCTGGTCTGTCCTATCAGGATTTGGCACTGAAAGTCATGACGCCCTTTGTTGAAGATGCCATTCCACAGGGGGATCTGAAAAAGTTGATTGATGATTCCTATTCGACCTTTCGCCACAGTGGGATTGCGCCATTAGTGCAGACTGGTCACAACGAATGGATTATGGAGTTATTCCATGGTCCGACATTGGCATTTAAAGATTTTGCGCTACAATTTTTGGGCAATTTATTGGATTACACCTTAGAGAAGCGTAACCAGAAAGTTGTAATTATGGGCGCTACCTCAGGGGATACAGGCTCTGCCGCGATTGAGGGTTGTCGTCGATGCAACAACATCGATATCTTTATTTTGCATCCACACAATCGTGTGTCAGATGTGCAACGGCGCCAGATGACCACCGTACTAGCGGACAATATTCATAACATTGCCCTGCAGGGTAACTTTGATGACTGCCAAAATATGGTTAAAGCCAGCTTCGCCGACCAGTCATTTCTGCCTGAGGGGCGCCAGCTTGTAGCGGTTAATTCGATTAACTGGGCGCGAATTATGGCGCAGATTGTCTATTATTTTTGGGCAGCTCTGTCACTGGGTGGACCGGCGCGCAAAGTCTCTTTCTCTGTCCCTACGGGAAATTTTGGCGATATTTTTGCCGGTTATTTGGCGCACAAAATGGGTCTGCCAATTGAACAGTTGGTAATCGCCACCAATCAGAATGATATTTTACATCGCTGTATTAGCGACAATGATCACAGCACTCGGCCACTAGAGCAGAGCTTGGCACCGAGTATGGATATTATGATCTCCAGTAACTTTGAGCGATTGCTGTTTGATCTCTATGACCGCGATGGTGCTGCGGTTGCTGGGTTGATGGCCGATGCCAAGGCTGGGCATATGGGCTTGAGCGACAGTGCGCTTGCACAAGCCAGAGCGCTGTTCGCCAGTTATCGCTGTGATGATCAGGGTATGGTTAAGATTATCCGCGACACCTACGCTAGCTGTGGCTATTTGCTCGATCCCCATACTGCTATAGGGCTAGAGGCGGCGCGGCACTGTCGAGGTAATACTGAAACACCGATGGTGACATTAGCGACGGCTCATCCAGCTAAATTCCCTGATGCTGTAAAACAGGCGGGCTATCCACGTGATCCAGAGTTGCCCTCCCATATGGCTGATTTATTTGAGCGAGAGGAGCAATTTACGGTGCTAGATAATGATCAGCAAGCGGTACAGCAATTTATGGCGGGACACATAACGGCCTAGCTTACTGGTTATTTCTCAAGACACAAAAAAACCGGCGGAAGCCGGTTTTTTTACACAAGTTGCTTAATCACTTAGGAATTAAGCAGCTAATGCCTTAACTTTGCTGTTCAAGCGGCTCTTATGACGAGCGGCCTTATTTTTATGGATGATTCCTTTGTCCGCCATGCGATCAATTACAGGAACTGCCGCTTCATAGGCTGCTTGCGATGCAGCGTGATCACCGCTCTCAAGTGCTGCGTCCACTCTTTTAATGTAGGTGCGAACCATTGAACGCAGGCTGGCATTATGCTGGCGGCGTTTCTCATTTTGGCGTGCGCGTTTCTTTGCTTGTGCTGTATTTGCCACCTGAAATCTCTCCTTTCATAGGCTCTCACTGAAGGCGCGGAAATATACAGGGTTATGTGATGATATTCAAGCCAATTTTAGCGCAAATTTCCGCCCATAAATTGCCTCTTCAGACGCTGGGAACTCTGCATCAGACGCCCAATAAGAAATAGAAATTCAGTTTAGCTTGGACAACTTGCTATCGATGGTTAAACTGAGCGCACAACTGTTCTATTAAAGGCCTTGTCGTTGAATTCGGATCCTGCCACACAACAGCAAAACAGCAAAGATAGCGGTCTGCTGCGTTCCAGTACTGTGGTTAGCTTCTTTACCATGCTATCGCGATTTATGGGTTTGGCGCGGGATATCATCTTTGCCCGTGTCATTGGTGCTGAAGCATTGGCCGATGTATTTTTTGTTGCCTTTAAAATACCCAATTTTTTTCGCCGCCTTTTTGCCGAGGGTGCCTTTGCACAGGCCTTTGTGCCAATTTTAGGAGAGTATCGCGAGAATGGCAGTCAGGCCGCGGTGCGCGCCTTAATTAGTCGAGTGACTGGTACACTGGGTATTACGCTGCTGCTGTTAACGCTGATTATTGTCTTAGCTTCGCCGGTGATGGCGGCTATTTTTGCCCCAAAATGGTACATGGATGATCCGGTAAAATTTGCTGCCACAGCGGAAATGTTGCGTATCACTTTTCCCTATTTGCTGTTTATTTCAATGACGGGAGTAGCTGGGGGTATTCTCAATAGCTATGACCGTTTTGCTGTACCCGCTTTCACGCCATTGTTACTCAATATCACTTTGATCGTGGCTGCACTGATCGGTGCGCCATTATTTGATGAGCCCGCCTATGCACTGGCCTGGGGTGTATTTCTAGCTGGCGTGGTACAGTTGATGTTCCAGTTGCCATTTTTACATCGAATTCATATGTTGCCAGTGCCAATCGTTGATTGGCAGGATTCGGGAGTACGCAAGATCCTTGCACTGATGGCGCCGGCGATTTTTGGTGTTTCTGTCAGCCAGATTAATCTTTTGCTCGATACTATGTTAGCGACCTTTCTGCCCACGGGCAGTGTCTCTTGGTTGTACTATTCGGATAGGTTGTCGGAATTGCCATTGGGAGTATTTGCGATAGCCATTGCAACAGTCATTCTGCCCAATCTATCACGTCATCATGCCGCAGACTCGCAGCAGGCCTTTTCCCAGACATTGGATTGGGCATTAAAGATGGTGTTGCTGATTGCGCTTCCGGCGGCAGTGGCGCTGGTATTATTGGCAGAGCCAATTCTGGTGACATTGTTTTACTACGGTGATGTGATGACCGCTCGAGATATGTCCATGGCTACCTTGAGTTTGCGTGCTTATGCTGTGGGTCTGGTAGCCTTTATGCTGATCAAAGTGTTGGCGCCGGGCTTTTTTGCCCGTCAGGATATGCGTACGCCAGTGCGCATTGGTGTGATTGCCATGCTGTCAAATATGGTGCTCAATTTGCTGTTTGTGTTGCCACTGCATTACTACTGGCAGATTGGTCACGTTGGGTTGGCGGCTGCAACATCGGTATCGGCTTTTCTCAATGCGTTACTGCTGTTTATCCATTTACGTAAAAAAGGCATCTACTCGCCAACCACTGATTGGATGGGTTTTTTCCTCGCCTTGCTCTTGTCGGTCGCCGCTATGGTGATAGCGTTGATACTGGTAGCGAACCAACTGCAAATACTGGATGCAACGCTGTGGCATACCTTGTTGTGGTGGCAACGCCTAATTAATATCGCGATGCTCTGTGTGGCTGGATTTGTAGCTTACTGCGTTTGTCTATTTGGCTGTGGGTTTAGACTGCATGACTTGTATGGCCCCGCCAAGGCGACCTCATCGGAATAGTCGTTTGAGTCGGTGGCAAATCTTACCAAATTGTCGCGACCAATCGAGTCCTATCCCTTACGTTTCAGTGCTTTGCTAGGTATACTCGGTGCCTTGTGCGGAGACTGAAAACCTTGGCTGTAAAACCTAGTAAATTGACCTTTGTTCGCGATGTGAGCAACTTCCGTTCGTTCGATCAGCGTTCGGTGGTCACCATTGGTTCCTTTGATGGTGTGCATCTGGGTCATCAGGCTATTCTTACTCAGGTGAAAGAGCGTGCAGCGCAGTTGGGACTTCCATCGGTAGCGATGACTTTTGAACCGCAGCCACAAGAATTTTTTTCTGCGGAGAAGGCGCCGGCGCGACTGATGCGACTGCGTGACAAAGTGGATGCATTATTGGCCTTTGGTTTGGATCATGTGCTTTGCTTGCAGTTCAACTCTGCTTTGAGCCGACTCACGGCCAGTGATTTTATCCGACTGGTCTTGGTTGATGGTCTCGGCACCCAGCATTTAATCGTGGGTGATGATTTTCGTTTTGGTTGTGATCGTCGCGGTGATTTTAAAATGCTTTGTGAGCAGGGTCAGATGCAGGACTTTGCGGTGCAGGATACTGAGACATTGGAGGTCGACGGGCAACGTGTTAGTAGCACGCTGGTGCGGCAGATATTGCAACAGTCAGATTTCGACCGAGCCAGTCAGTTATTGGGTAGACCTTTTACCATCAAAGGGCGTGTGATCTATGGTCAGCAGTTGGGTCGGGAGCTTGGCTTCCCCACTGCTAATGTGCAGCTTAATCGCTACAGTGCACCGTTGTCTGGCGTATTTGCTGTGTTGGTCAGGGTAGGTACGGAAGTCTATCAGGGTGCTGCCAATGTGGGTGTTAGACCGACAGTGGGGGATTTAGTGAAACCGATACTGGAGGTGCACTTGTTGGAGTTTGATGCTGACCTCTACGGTAAACGCATTGAAGTAGAGTTTGTTGCTAAAATCCGCAATGAAGAAAAATTTTCAACGTTGGATAAACTTGTGGAGGGTATCCAGCGAGATGTTAAACAGATTAAGGCCTGGTTTGCAGGCGCGAACCAGACGATAAATTAAGGCTGATATGAGCGATCCAATTGACTACAAGGCAACGTTAAATCTGCCGAAAACTGATTTCCCTATGCGCGCCAATCTGGCTCAACGAGAACCGGGAATTCTACAGCAGTGGCAGGAGAGTAACCTTTATCAGCAGATCAGAGCAGCTCGCGCTGGCTGTGAAAAATATATACTCCACGATGGCCCTCCCTATGCCAATGGCGATATTCATCTCGGTCATGCGGTGAATAAAACGCTCAAGGATATTGTGGTCAAGTCGCGCACCCTAAGCGGCTTTGATGCACCTTATATTCCCGGTTGGGACTGTCACGGATTACCGATTGAACACAACGTCGAAAAGAAGGTGGGTAAAGCGGGCGTCAAAGTGGACTATTCCACTTTTAGGCAAAAATGCCGTGACTACGCGACGCGACAGGTAGAGGGGCAGCGCAAAGATTTTGTTCGTATTGGGGTGTTCGGTGACTGGGATAAGCCCTATTTAACGATGAATTTTGATGTCGAGGCCAATATTATCCGCGCGCTTGGCAAGATTGCGGCCAACGGTCATTTGGTCAAAGGGTATAAACCGGTCTACTGGAGTGTGGTAGGGGGCTCTGCTCTGGCCGAGGCAGAGGTGGAATACCAAGACAAAACCTCATTCTCAATTGATGTGGCCTATCCTCTGCGCGATGCGGCTCAATTAGAAAAAGCCACTACTGCTTTTGGCGCACTGCCCGGAGAGGGTGAAATCAATGTATTGATTTGGACGACTACCCCTTGGACGATCCCAAGTAGTCAGGCGATCTCTATGGGTGCTGAGCTAGAGTACAGTTTGGTGCAGTGCATGACGGAAAAAGGTCCAATGCGGCTGATTTTTGCTCAGGATTTACTTGAGTCAGTGATGGCGCGTTTGCAGATTGAGGACTACCGTGTTCTGGCTAGTTGTAACGGCGCGGCATTGGAGCATTTGGTTGTCGAGCATCCCTTTTACAGCCGCGATATTCCCGTGCTGTTGGGCGACCATGTGACCACTGATGCGGGTACTGGCTGTGTTCACACTGCGCCAGATCATGGTATGGAAGATTTTGCAGTGGCCAAGCAGTATGGAATCGGCACTTTGAATTATGTCATGGATAACGGTTTGTTTCGTGATGATGTGGGACTCTTTGCCGGTGAGCATGTGTACAAGGTTGAAGATCATATTATTGAAGTGTTGGGTGACAATGGCAGATTGATGTCCTGTGGCAAAATTACCCATAGCTATGCCCATTGTTGGCGCACTAAGACACCATTGATCTACCGAGCAACGCCTCAGTGGTTTATTTCGATGGATCAAAATGGCCTGTTAGAAAAAGCAAAAACGGCAATCAAGGATGTGGCTTGGCACCCAGAATGGGGAGAGGCTCGAATCGAGGGTATGTTGGATGGCAGCCCAGATTGGTGCGTTTCTCGCCAGCGAACCTGGGGTGTTCCCATCGCATTGTTTGTGCATAAGCAAACCGGTGAGCTGCATCCTCAGACGGCTGATATTATTGAGAAAGTGGCCTTGTTAGTAGAGGGCCGAGGTATCGATGCATGGTACGAGATTGATGCTGGTGACCTAATTGGTGCCGATGCCGATGAGTATCAAAAGGTCACGGATACGCTCGATGTTTGGTTTGATTCCGGTGTGACCCATGCCTCGGTGATTGGGGCTCGTGATGAATTACAGTACCCCGCTGACCTATATCTTGAAGGTTCGGACCAGCATCGAGGTTGGTTTCAGTCGTCATTAAAAACCGCGATTGCGATCAATGGGAGCGCGCCCTATAAAGCGGTGCTCACGCATGGCTTCACAGTCGACGAAAATGGCCGCAAGATGTCCAAGTCCATTGGCAATGTGATTCCGCCACAGAAAGTGATCAATGAGTTGGGTGCCGATGTGCTGCGCCTGTGGATTGCCAGCGCTGATTTTAGCGCAGAGATGACAGTCTCTGACGAAATTCTAAAGCGCGCGGGTGAGTCTTACCGTCGCATTCGCAATACGGCGCGTTATTTTCTCTCTAATATTGATGGCTTTGATCCACAGCAGCATGCGGTGGAGCACAGTGATCTGTTGGCATTGGATCGCTGGGCTATTGACTGCGCTGCACAGCTTCAAGATGAGATTATCCAAGACTACGATAACTTTCAATTCCATCAAATTTATCAAAAGCTACATAATTTCTGTGTGCGAGATATGGGTGGTTTCTATCTGGATATTATCAAAGACAGGATCTACACCTGTGCTGAAGATAGCTTGCCACGTCGCTCTGCGCAGACTGCTCTGTACCATATTGCTGAGGCCTTTGTTCGCTGGATTGCGCCTATCTTAAGTTTTACTGCCCATGAAATATGGGGTTTTATGCCGGGCGATCGCAGTAGCTCGGTTTTTGTTGCCCATTGGTATCCTCTGGAGCGACTGGGTGATAACGAGGTGATTAGCAAGCAGGATTGGGCGGTGATTTTACAGGCCAAAGAGGCGATCAATAAAGTAATTGAAGACCAGCGCAATCAAGGTAATGTCAAAGGCTCTCTTGAGGCGGATATTGAGGTATTTGCTGACGCCGAGCTAATGGAATCTCTGGCTAAGTTGGGTGATGAATTGCGTTTTGTGACCATTACATCAAAGGCTACTCTATCTAGTCTGGCCGATGGTAATGATGCTGAACAATCATTAATGGCGGGTCTCAAGGTCTCTCTTAAACGATCAGAAGCAAGCAAATGTGTGCGATGCTGGCACTTTATCGATGATGTGGGCAGTAACGATCAACATCCAGAGGTCTGTGGTCGTTGTATCAGCAATATCAGTGGTGCTGGGGAGGCGCGTCATTATGCCTAGCCTACGGCCAATTACGATGCTGTGGTTTGCGCTTGCCGCCTCGGTGTTACTGCTGGATCAATACTCTAAGCTATGGATTGTTGAGCGCTTTTCCTACGGCGATATTGAGAGTCTCAGCGGTTTTTTTAACCTTGTACGTGTTCATAACTATGGCGCGGCTTTTAGCTTTTTGAGCGATGCCGGTGGCTGGCAGCGTTGGGCTTTTAGTCTGTTGGCGGCAGTGATCAGCATAGTACTTGTGGTTTGGATCGCTCGACTGCCAACGCAGAGTAAAATGGAAGGCCTAGCTTTGGCACTTATTTTAGGTGGTGCGCTGGGTAATCTCTATGATCGCTTAACATTGGGCTATGTGGTGGATTTTTTAGATTTTCATTGGTCTGGTATGCATTTCCCTGCGTTTAATATTGCTGATGCGGGTATCTCTGTGGGAGCGGCTGTGCTGATATTCGATACCCTGATTAATGGCTCTGAAGCCGACAATAATGAGTAACTTTAATTATGCCTCTTTCTATTGATACCGGAACAAGTGTGACATTACATTTTTCATTGGCGTTGGAAGATGGTCATATGGTGGATTCCAATTTTGATGGGCAACCGGCGACCTTCGTCGTAGGTGATGGTAATCTGCTGCCAGGTTTCGAGCAGCCTCTGATCGGCTTGGTTGACGGGGATGAGCGCGAGTTTGCCATTGC
>JASLVT010000079.1 GCA_030741175.1 Porticoccaceae bacterium | reverse complement strand
CCTGTTGGCACCGGGCGCAGCAAAGTCTCCAGAACCTGAAGCTGCCATTGCTGTTAAAACCATGACGGTCAACAGCTCTGATTTAATGGTGCGCGTTGAATCGCAAGGTGTCGCGAAGGCCAGAACCAGAACTGCTCTGGTTTCGGAAGTATCTGGCGCTGTGTTAGAAGTATCTGATGCCTTTGTCGCAGGTGGTACTTTTCAGACGGGCGATATGCTGCTGAAGCTAGACCCAACAGACTATGAAGTTGCCTTGCAGCGGGCTGAGGCTCGTTTAATGAGTGCCAAGGCGGCAATGGAATTTGAACGCGCACGTTCAGTGCAAGCGGAAAAAGAGTGGGCCATGACCGGACGACCTCAGTCGGAAGCGCCGCTATTGGCACTGCGTCGACCTTATCTTTTAGAGGCGGAAGCCAACTTATTACAAGCCCAGTCTGAGGTGCGCCAAGCCAAGATCAAACTGGAAAAGACGGTTATCAAAGCGCCCTACGCGGGAATGGTTGCCAATAAATTGGCCGACATAGGTCAGTTCGTTGCTGTGGGCACGCGAGTTGGTGAAACTTTCGCGATTGATTTTATCGAAGTCAGACTGCCGCTTACTGAGAGAGATCTTTCGATGATGGGTAGTTTGCTATCGAAAAATCTCACTGAAAAAACGGTTGTTCTCAGTGGCACCGTGGATGGCATAAATGCTTCTTGGCAAGCGACGATAGCGCGTTCGGAAGGTGTTGTCAGTGAACTCGATCGCGCGCAATATATAGTGGCTCGATTAGCCGATCCCTATGGGCTTAAAGACGATGAGAATGATGACATCGTGCCCCTCAGGGTCGGTACCTTTGTCAAAGCGTCTATCGAGGGCAAGGTGCTGAAGGATGTGTTTCAGATACCTCGTAGCGCGCTGCTAGAGGGTTCCAGAGTTGGGCTTATTGATAGTGAACAGTTGCTAAAGATTATGCCGGTGACTGTAGCTCATGCCGACGATCAATATTATTACCTGAGTGAGGGTTTGACCAATGGTATGGAAATTGTTGTGAGTGCTCTGGGTACACCCATCGAGGGCTTAAAACTTCGAGTAAGAAATGATTTGACCTTAGGGACACAGCCGTAATGGAGCTTAATTCCAAAGGGCTTATTAATTGGTTTGCTCAAAATCCAGTGGCGGCCAATCTGGTCATGGTTCTGGTGTTTTTCGCTGGCATGCTCTCCCTTGCCAATATCAGTAAAGAGATGTTTCCCCGTACCGAAATTCCCATGATTAGCATAACAGCACCTTATCCGGGTGCAGCACCAGTAGAAGTTGAAAAAGGGGTTGTGCTACCAATGGAATCGGCGCTCGAGGGTCTGCAGGGGATTAAGAAAATCATCTCCAAGGCGAATCGCGATATGGCTAGCATTACGCTTGAAATCGAGCCCAATGAAGATATCAATGAGGTGATGACTCAGGTCGAAAACCGCATTGATGGTATCACTAATCTCCCCGATGATTTAGAAAAGCCAACAGTGCAGAGGGTGCAACAGAATCTATGGGCGCTGGGCGTTGCCGTTTACGGCGATATGACTGATCGGCAGAAAAAGCTAGTAGGCGATGAGATCTATGATGAACTACTGGAATTGCCACCGGTTAAAGAAGTACAACTATGGGGTGCAGGCAAGTATGAAATTTCCATTGAGGTCCGAGAGGACCGCCTAAAAGAGCTTAATCTTACCCTCGCTGAGGTGGCGTCTGCGGTCCGATCTTCATCCTTGGATCTGCCTGCGGGGATGATCAGAACGGTCGCTGGCAATGTATTGATAAGGACTGAGGGTAAATCCTATTACGGCAGTGACTTTGACAATATTGTGGTCAGGAGTGCAGCGGATGGCACGCAGTTGCTACTCTCAGATGTGGCTCATGTTCGCGATGGTTTCACCGAGAGCATCTATACCAACCGATTTGATAGAAAAAATTCATTCACCCTCGGTGTATTTTCCTTAGAAGGCCAGAATTTGCTCAGTATTAGTCAAGCGGTACATGACTATGTGGAGGAAAAACAGCAAACCCTGCCCGAGGGTATGAGTATTAGTGTATTTAATGACGAAGCCTATTATCTCAATGGTCGCTTGACCATGATGTCGGAAAATCTGCTGATGGGTGGCTTCTTGGTGGCGCTGGTGCTAGGCCTGTTCCTCAACCTGAAAGTGGCCTTTTGGGTGATTTTGGGTATCCCAGTTAGCTTTGCTGGCGCTTTTTGGTTGATGCCCCTTGGCGATGTAACGGTGAATGTACTGAGTCTATTTGCCTTTATCATGGTGTTGGGGATTGTTGTCGATGACGCGATTGTGATTGGCGAAAGCGTTTACAGTGAAGTCAAAGCTGACTATAAAAATACTGTCGCCGCTAATCCTAATTCCAGTGCCGTCTATTCAGCTCCAGTGGAGACGGTAGTAGCAGGTGTAAAACGGGTGGCGACGCCGTCTACTATTGGTGTGTTAACTACCATGGCAGCGTTTGCCCCTATTATCTTTATCGGTGGTAGCTTTGCCGGTATAACCGAGGCCATTGGAATTGTCGTGGTTCTGTGCCTGACTTTCTCTCTGATTGAGTCGAAGCTTATTTTACCCTCGCATTTGGTGGGTCTGAAATTTGGCCAGACAACTACAGGTTCTATGGGCATGATTACCCGCTACCAGCGGGGTATTGCCAGTGGTCTTGAACATTTTATTGAAAATATCTACCAGCCTATTTTAAAGACCGCCTTGATCAACCGCTATCTGACTCTGGCAACTTTTTTGGCGATTTTGATTGTTATTCTGGGTGCCACTAGCAGTGGGATCGCAAAATTTGAGTTTTTCCCCAATGTGCCTGGGGATGACGTGCGAGCCAGTATTGTTATGCAAGATGGCGCATCGGCAGAGAGCCTTGAAGAGACCATGACTGTGATCGAAAACTCGATTTACAAAATTGATCAACAGTACCGTCTTCAAAACCCAGACAGTCAGGGGCTTGTGCAGCATGTAGGGTTCTTTATCAGCAGTGATGTAGATGTCCACTTTCGGCTGGTCCTAACCAAGGCAGAGTACCGCAGTGTCAGTGCTGTGGAGATCGCCCGACTATGGCGTGAAGATGTCGGCTTATTGCCCAATGTACGTAAACAGCGATACTCAGCCAGCGAAGGGCCTTCGGGCGCCAAAATAAGCCTGTCTCTGTCTGGTGCTGACCCTGATCAGTTGACTGAGGCCGGTGTGGAATTGCAACAGTATTTAGCGCAGTTCCCCGGTGTCTACGATATTTATAATTCGCAGGGCTCTGGCAGCAAGGAGCTACTAATCAGATTAAAGCCCTACGCTAATCAGGTGGGCGTAAGTCTGCGTGATGTGGCAGTGCAGGTCAGACAGGCATTCTATGGCGAAGAGGTACAGAGGATCCAGCGCGACTCGGACACAATCAAGGTAATGGTGCGCTACCCCATTGAAGATCGCCGCTCTGTTGGTACGCTGGAGAATATGCTGATTCGAACCGCCAATGGTCAAGCGGTTGAAATTGGTCAGGTGGCGGATATTAGTCTGGGCTTAGGTTTAACCGCTATCGACCGATTGGATCGCAAACGAACCGTTACTATAACGGCTGACGTCGAAGAGGATAAGGTGCAGAGTGGAGATGTGGTAAATGACGTCCGTACCACTTTTGTACCCAGATTATTAGAGAAATACCCCAGTATAGAGTTTAGATTGAGCGGCGGTACTCAAGAAGAAAACGAATACTATCTCGCGATCGGAATTGGTTTTCTGGCCGCGCTATTTATGATCTATGGTCTCTTGGCGGTGCCACTGCGCTCCTATCTGCAGCCAATCGTCATTATGTCGGTGATTCCCTTTGGCTTTATTGGTGCGGTGATCGGCCATATTCTATTTGGTATGTCAGTCAATATGTTGTCCGTGTTTGGCATTGTTGCGTTGGCGGGGGTGGTGGTAAATGATAGTTTGATTTTGGTGGAGTTTGCCAATCGCGGTAAAGCGGAGGGTCTGTCTACAGAACAGGCGATTATTAATGCGGGATCAAAACGTTTTCGTGCTATTTTATTAACCACCCTGACCACGTTTGTGGGATTACTGCCGTTACTATTTGAAACCAGTGTTCAGGCGCAGTTTGTTATTCCTATGGCGCTGTCATTAAGTTTTGGTATTGTGTTTGCCTCGACCATCACTTTGCTGCTTATTCCTTGCCTGTACTTGGTAGTTGAACGAAATCAACGCTTTGTAAGTTCGATATTACTTTTGCCGCTACTGATGGCCGCAAGCTACTTTTTTGTCTTTGTTGGGGTGATCTCAATGGCTCTGTTCACGGCTATTGTTTTGTTGTTGGTTGTGATTGGTATCGCGCTGTTTGGAGCTAAATTAATGGGACGGTTTCCCGAGCCCATGCAATCGACGAACTAAAACAATTGGTTTAATCGGCATTGATTTAAGCCACTAAAAGGCCTTAAAACACTGCACTCAAATCGGGTTACGGCTACAATAGCGGACTTTTACTAATTCATCCAACGGAGTCAGTTTGGTGCTTCGCTTTATCGAGTCCTCAAAGTTACCCACGCGCTGGGGTACCTTTGATATACATGGTTTTGAAGACCCTTTTAAAGGTAAAGAGCATATCGCCATTACTATGGGTGACTGTGCTGCGAAAGAGCCTCTACTGATTCGAATCCATTCTGAATGCCTTACCGGCGATGCCCTCGGGAGTATGCGTTGCGATTGTGGAGAACAGCTACAAGAAGCGATGAAGCGTATTTCGGAACTTGGTCGCGGTGCCATTTTATATCTCCGCCAAGAGGGCCGTGGTATTGGTTTGGTCAATAAGATCCGTGCCTACAATTTGCAAGATCAGGGTGCCGATACTGTCGAAGCGAATGAGCGATTGGGTTTTGGGGCTGATATGCGGGATTATTCTATTTGTGAGCCTATGTTGTCACACCTTGGCGCCAGGCAAGTTAAGCTAATGACTAATAATCCTCGCAAGGTGAATGCGCTCAAAGATTTAGGTATTGATGTGGTTGGGCGTGAACCTATTCAGGCCGATGCCAACCCACATAATATCCAGTACCTCTCAACTAAAGCAGGTAAGTTAGGTCATATGTTTAAGGAACCAAAATGAGTCTGGCCAAGCGTATTATTCCTTGCCTCGATGTAGATAAAGGTCGCGTGGTAAAAGGCGTGCAATTTGTTGACATTCGCGATGCTGGCGACCCAGTAGAAATTGCTCGGCGCTACAATGAGCAGGGTGCCGATGAGATTACCTTCCTTGATATCACTGCGAGTCATGAAGCGCGAGACACTACCCTAATGACTGTTGAGCGTATGGCGGGAGAGGTATTTATCCCCTTAACGGTCGGCGGCGGTGTCCGTGAGTTGCAGGATATCCGCAATTTACTCAATGCCGGTGCAGATAAAGTGGCTATCAATTCTGCCGCCATTCATAATCCTGAGTTTGTCGGCGAAGCGGCTCAGCGTTTTGGTTCGCAGTGCATTGTTGTCGCAATTGACGCTAAGCAAGTGCGGCAAGGGGATGAGCCACGCTGGGAAATATTTACACATGGAGGGCGCAAGCCCACTGGTATTAATGCCATTGAATGGGCGGAAAAAATGACTGCCCTCGGCGCGGGAGAGATACTGTTGACCAGTATGGATCGGGATGGCACTAAAAACGGTTTTGACTTGGATTTGACATCACGGATTAGTGACTCAGTACCTGTGCCGGTAATTGCCTCTGGTGGTGTTGGACAGCTACAACATTTAGTCGATGGCATTATTGAGGGTAGAGCAGATGCGGTATTAGCAGCCAGTATTTTTCACTTCGGTGAGCATACTGTGCCCGAGGCGAAACAATATATGGCTGAGTGCGGGATCGATATCCGTTTGTAGAATTTTTATTAACCGGGCAAAAAAAACCGTGCTTGCGCACGGTCTATCAAAGGTATTACAAGGGTCTTACTTTCTAAGGGATAGAAACTATTACATTGGGTTTATTCTTAGGAATGGCTTCATCAAAAACCCGAGGGGGCTTGTCAGTTTAATAGGTGCGGCTAACGCAGACAGGCAAATACATTCACCATTTTGGGCGCCCATCGGCTGGTGAATATCACCGGGATTGCGGACCAAAAAGTCACCTTCGTTGTACACAGCGTTCTCATCAGAGAAACTACCCTTCAAAACTACAGTGTACTCAACGCCTTCGTGATCGTGCTTGGGCGTCTTACCGCCTGCACAAATTCTGTGCAATGCCACTTCATAATCGGATTGACCAGTTTGAAAGCGAGCGATATCCACAGAACCAGACAAGCGCTTCCATAGGGGCCTGTGATGGGGATTATTGAGAAGCTGATTCACCGAAAATGGGAAGCCATTGATTGCTTCCTGCTCAGTGGTTTCGGCAGCAGAGGCCTCATCTCGATCAATTTTTTCCATAACCGCGTCTAGAACACTGTCATCGACTTCTGCTGGCTCGGCCTGGGTCATCAGTTCAGACCCAATTTGATCGAGACTGAGAAGTTCTTCGCGGC
>JASLVT010000078.1 GCA_030741175.1 Porticoccaceae bacterium | reverse complement strand
GTGAGTGTGTGGATCCCAGTTAGCGATCACATCTCCAGCATTCACTTGTGCTCCATCATTCACTTTGATGACAGCACCATAGGGAAGCTTGTAACGCTCGCGCTCACGACCATTCTCATCGGCAATTGCCAGTTCACCAGAACGGGAAACAGCAACTAGATGCTTGTCCTTGTTCTGTACGGTCTTAAGATTAATTAGACGGATAACACCATCTTGCTTAACTTTAACGCTATCTACCGCAGAAGCTCGCGATGCAGCACCACCGATATGGAATGTACGCATTGTTAGCTGGGTGCCTGGCTCACCAATCGACTGGGCAGCGATAACACCCACTGCCTCGCCCTGATTGACACGATGTCCGCGAGCCAAATCACGGCCGTAACAAGCGGCACAGATACCATGAGTTACTTCACAGGTAATAGGCGATCGCACAACAACTTCATCGATACCCATCTTTTCAATGTGCACAACCCATTGTTCATCAATCATCGTACCAGCGGGCACAGTGATTTCATCAGTTCCGGGTTTGTGGACATCTTGTGCAACAACACGACCCAAAATCCGATCACCGAGTGATGAAATAATATCGCCACCCTCAATAACAGGTGCCATCAATAGACCTTCAGTGGTGCCACAGTCAACCTCAGTGACCACAACGTCCTGAGAGACGTCCACCAATCGGCGGGTCAGGTACCCAGAGTTGGCCGTTTTCAATGCAGTATCCGCAAGACCCTTTCGAGCACCGTGAGTAGAGATAAAGTACTGAAGTACGCTCAACCCTTCACGGAAGTTTGCCGTGATTGGCGTTTCAATAATCGAACCATCGGGTCGTGCCATCAGACCACGCATACCAGCGAGCTGACGAATCTGTGCAGGGGAACCACGAGCACCAGAGTCAGCCATGATAAAGACAGAGTTGAAAGAATCTTGTTGCTCTTCTTCGCCATCGCTATTAGTCACAGTCTCTGTGCTAATACCTTGCATCATCGATTTAGCAACTCGGTCATTAGCCTGCGACCAAATATCAATAACCTTGTTATATTTTTCACCCTGTGTCACCAGACCTGAGGCGAACTGACTTTCGATTTCACGAACTTGGTCATCAGCACCGGCAATAATCTCTTGCTTATCATCGGGGATAACAAAGTCATTGACGCCAATTGAAGCACCTGAGCGAGTAGAAAAATCAAACCCGGTGTACATCAGCTTGTCAGCAAAAATAACCGTGTCCTTTAGGCCGACACGACGATAGCACTCATTGATGATCGTCGAGATGGCTTTCTTAACCATCGGCAGGTTAACCAGCTCAAAGGGTAATCCCTCGGGGACAATCTCCCAAAGCAATGCACGACCGATAGTAGTTTCAACAAGGCGACGATCTTCGGTGCGCTCACCAGTTACCTCATCAAGCAACACTTCATTGATACGCACTTTCACGCGTGCCTGTAGCTCTACTGTACCACTGTAGTAAGCGCGCGATACCTCGCGGACATCGGCAAAAATCATGCCCTCCCCACGCGCATTAACCTTGTGACGTGTCATGTAATAGAGGCCCAAGACCACATCCTGAGATGGCACAATAATTGGTTCACCTGATGCGGGTGATAGAATATTATTGGTCGACATCATCAACGCGCGAGATTCCATCTGCGCCTCAATCGTCAGCGGCACGTGGACCGCCATCTGATCACCATCAAAGTCAGCGTTATAGGGCGCACAAACTAAGGGGTGCAACTGGATCGCCTTACCCTCAATCAGCACCGGCTCAAATGCCTGAATACCGAGGCGGTGGAGCGTAGGTGCACGGTTGAGCAGCACTGGATGCTCGCGGATAACTTCATCGAGAATATCCCATACCACCGCTTCTTCACGCTCAACCATCTTCTTCGCTGCTTTAATGGTTGTGGCCAGTCCACGCAACTCTAGCTTGCTAAAGATAAAGGGCTTAAATAATTCCAGAGCCATACGCTTGGGCAGACCGCATTGGTGCAATTTGAGTGTAGGACCAACAACGATTACAGATCGGCCTGAATAATCAACTCGCTTACCTAACAAGTTCTGACGGAAACGTCCCTGCTTACCTTTGATCATATCGGCAAGTGACTTTAGGGGACGTTTATTAGAGCCAGTGATCGCACGACCGCGGCGACCATTATCCAGTAATGCATCCACAGATTCCTGCAACATACGCTTTTCGTTGCGAACAATAATATCTGGCGCACTGAGTTCTAGCAGTCGCTTGAGACGGTTGTTACGGTTAATAACTCGTCGGTACAAATCATTTAGATCTGAAGTAGCGAAACGGCCGCCGTCAAGTGGTACTAGTGGACGCAGATCAGGTGGAAGTACTGGCAATGCCTCTAGCACCATCCACTCAGGCTTATTGCCGGAGCCGTGAAACGCCTCTAACAACTTGAGACGCTTGGAGAATTTCTTGATCTTAGTCTCAGACTTCGTGTTGGGAATTTCTTCGCGAATTTCCGCAATCTCATCTTCAAGAGAAATCTCTTTCAGCAATGCCTGAATCGCTTCAGCGCCCATGGTGGCACTAAACTCGTCACCGAATTCTTCAAGGGACTCAAAGTATTCTTCATCAGTCAGCAGTTGCCCTTTTTCCAAGGTGGTCATGCCCGGATCGGTCACTACATAAGATTCAAAATAGAGCACACGCTCGATTTCACGCAATGTCATATCTAGCATCAAACCAATGCGCGATGGCAATGATTTTAGGAACCAAATATGGGCAACAGGACAGGCCAATTCAATATGACCCATGCGCTCACGGCGTACTTTGGTGAGTGTCACCTCAACACCGCATTTCTCACACACAATGCCGCGGTGCTTCATGCGCTTGTACTTGCCACAGAGACATTCGTAGTCTTTTACTGGACCAAAGATTTTGGCGCAGAACAGACCCTCACGCTCAGGCTTAAAAGTACGATAATTAATTGTCTCGGGTTTCTTCACCTCACCAAATGACCAAGATCGAATCATTTCCGGTGACGCGAGACCAATTCGAATATTATCGAATTCTGTGTTTTGCTCTTGCTGCTTGAGTAGGTTGACTAAATCCTTCAAGGCTTTTCCTCCAGTAACTGGGTTTGCTGAGGCACATGGCCTCAGCCATCAGTAAGCAATACCGCGCTTATTCGTTTTCCAATTCCATATTGATACCAAGAGAGCGAACCTCTTTTACCAATACGTTGAATGACTCTGGCATGCCAGGCTCCATACGATGATCACCATCAACGATGTTTTTATACATCTTGGTTCGACCAGCCACATCATCAGACTTGACGGTAAGCATTTCCTGCAACGTGTAGGCAGCACCATATGCCTCCAACGCCCATACTTCCATCTCACCGAATCGCTGCCCACCAAACTGTGCTTTACCACCCAGCGGCTGCTGCGTAACCAAGCTATAAGAACCGGTTGAACGAGCATGCATTTTGTCGTCAACCAAGTGGTTTAGTTTGAGCATGTACATGTAACCGACGGTCACTGGGCGATCGAATTTATCGCCGCTGCGTCCATCATAGAGCACTGTTTGACCGGTGTCGGATAAACCAGCCAAAGTCAGCATCTTCTTCAGTTCAACTTCATGAGCTCCATCAAATACTGGCGTCGCAATTGGCACACCTTTACGGAGATTGGAAGCCAACTCAAGCACTTCCGCATCACTCAATTCTTTGAGATCAGTACCATAAACAGTATCGCCTACGTCGTAGATTTCCTGCAGGAACTTACGAATCTCAGCGGCTTTCGACTGTGCTTTAAGCATCGCATCAATCTTAACGCCCAGACCTTTAGCGGCCATACCCATATGAGTTTCAAGTACCTGTCCCACATTCATTCGTGAGGGAACACCCAGCGGGTTGAGCACAATATCGACGGTGTCGCCATTTTCGTCATAGGGCATATCTTCTACAGGCTTAATAACAGAGATAACACCTTTGTTTCCGTGACGACCCGCCATCTTGTCACCAGGTTGAATTCGGCGCTTGACGGCCAGATAAACTTTGACCGTCTTCAACACGCCTGGTGCCAGATCATCGCCACTCTGCAGTTTGCCGCGCTTCTCTTCAAAACGTTCATCAAGATCAGCTCGACGTTCTGTAAGCTGAGCTTCTGCCGCTGCAATCTGATCATTGAGATCTGATTTATCCATTCGAATCGCGAACCAATCTTCGGCACTGTATTCAGCAACAGCGTCAGCAGTGAGTTCGGCACCTTTCTTAAGACCAGCGGCTTTAACGACTTTGCCACCTACCAACGCACTAAACAAACGACCTAGCGTTGCATTTTCAACAATGCGGTATTCATCATTGAGATCCTTACGGTATTGATCCAGCTCAGCTTTCTCGATATCTAAAGAACGCTGATCCTTTTCTAGACCATCACGAGTGAACACTTGCACATCAATCACAGTGCCCTTGATGCTACTACCAACACGCAAAGAGGTGTCTTTCACATCGGAGGCTTTTTCGCCGAATATGGCACGCAACAGCTTTTCCTCTGGCGTTAGCTGTGTTTCACCCTTGGGTGTCACCTTACCAACTAGGATATCGCCAGCCGAAACCTCGGCACCAATATGGACGATTCCCGACTCGTCGAGCCGCGACAGTGCAGCTTCACCAACATTGGGGATATCCGCAGTAATTTCTTCTGAGCCCAACTTGGTATCTCGCGCAACGCAAGTTAACTCCTGGATATGAATAGTGGTAAAGCGATCCTCTTGCACCACGCGCTCAGAGATCAGGATGGAGTCTTCAAAGTTGTAACCGTTCCATGGCATAAATGCGATACGCATATTTTGCCCCAGCGCCAACTCACCTAAATCAACCGATGGACCATCAGCTAAAACATCACCGCGCAACACTGTGTCGCCCTGTTTAACTATAGGACGCTGATTGATGCATGTATTCTGATTAGACCTAGTGTATTTGGTCAGATTGTAGATATCGACACCAGCTTCACCCGCTTCGACTTCAGAATCACTCACGCGAACCACAATACGACCGGCGTCAACACTTTCAATCACTCCGCCACGTTTGGCTACCTCACAGACACCAGAATCACTGGCAACAGTACGTTCAATACCTGTGCCGACCAGAGGCGCTTCTGCACGCAGTGTCGGCACTGCCTGACGTTGCATGTTTGAACCCATAAGTGCACGGTTAGCATCATCGTGTTCCAAGAACGGAATCAACGATGCCGCCACAGAAACGACCTGACGTGGTGACACATCCATATAATCTATTTCTTCTGGTGGCTTTACGGTGAACTCATTCAAATGACGAACGGCAACCATATCTTGTGCAAATTCATCTTTATTGTTCAGCTCTGCCGAGGCCTGTGCAATGACGTATTGAGACTCATTGATGGCGGACAGATATTCAATCTCTGCGGTTACCTTGCCGTCGATCACTTTACGATAGGGCGTTTCAATAAAGCCATATTCATTGGTTCTGGCATAGGTTGCCAATGAGTTGATCAGACCAATATTCGGGCCCTCAGGTGTCTCGATCGGACACACACGGCCATAGTGGGTCGGATGCACATCACGCACCTCAAAACCAGCTCGCTCACGAGTGAGACCACCCGGGCCAAGTGCCGAGACTCGGCGCTTGTGAGTCACCTCTGAAAGCGGGTTGTTTTGGTCCATAAACTGAGACAGCTGACTGGAACCAAAAAACTCTTTCATCGCAGCAGCTACTGGCTTGGCATTAACCAGATCCTGCGGCATCAGCTCTTCGGATTCAGCAACACCCAAACGCTCTTTCACTGCGCGCTCTACACGCACCAAGCCAACTCGGAATTGATTTTCCGCCATTTCACCCACGGAACGGATACGGCGGTTGCCCAGATGATCGATATCATCGACTGAGCCCTTACCATTGCGGATATTGATAAGCGTTTGCATCACATCAGCAATATCAGAGGTTTCGCCAAATTGCTCGCGCAATTCTTTTGCCTCATCGGTCTTTTGCATAGAGAAATAGCGCTCATCATAAAGCACACCAGCGCCCTGCTCTTCATCTCGACCCAAGCGACGATTAAATTTCATTCGACCAACAGACGACAGGTCGTAGCGCTCTAAGTTAAAGAATAGGTTGTAGAACAAATTCTCTGCTGACTCTTTAGTCGGGGGCTCACCAGGGCGCATCATACGGTAGATTTCGACTAAGGCCTCCAACTGCGTGCGCGATGGATCTGCACGCAAGGTATCGGAGATAAATGGCCCACAGTCTAAATCGTTGGTATACAGAGTCTCAATGTCGGTAATACCCGCCTCGATCATCACCGCAAGATTCTCTTCGGTGATTTCAGTATTACATTCCAGTAACAATTCGCCGGTCTTAGGATCTGCAATATCTTTTGCCAGAGCACGACCAAGAATGTACTCCTGAGTGACCTGTAGAGTGGTGACCTTACCTTTTTCTAGCTCGCGAATATGCCGAGCGGTGATTCGACGACCTTTGGCGACGACAACACCACCTTTTTTATCCACGATATCAAATGCAGCAATCTCACCGCGCAGACGCTCAGGATCAAGATCGAGAGTAAATACATCCTTT
>JASLVT010000077.1 GCA_030741175.1 Porticoccaceae bacterium | reverse complement strand
TCAACACGGCGCACGCCCGCCTTTTCACTTTTCTGCCGTAGGTATTTGGCATAGCGCGTAGCATCGAGATGAAAGGCAAAGTTTAGTCTGGTGTCGTCTAATTGTGTGGCAAACTTACCTGCTTTGGCCGCTTTTAGCTCAAGACAATAATCCTCTAAGCTACCACCAAATCCTAGAGCCTGAGCCTCCATCCAAAACTCATGAAACTCTGCCATCCAAGAACGCTGGCCGATTTCGCCAAAAGAGTGAATATAGCTGTCGCCTATATCTCCCCAATTATTGAATTCAATACCCAACTTAAATGTAGCTTGAGTTTCACGCATAAATTCTTGTTCATCGATATTCATCAAACGATGAAAATTGCGCATCGGTGGAATGGTGGCTTCACCCACACCCACGGTGCCGATAGCATCAGACTCAATCAAAGTAATATCAAGCAAACTGCCCAAGCGGGTCGAAAGGCCACAGGCTGCCATCCAACCCGCAGTGCCACCCCCTGCAATAACCACTTTTACCATGACCGCATCGCTCCAAAAATTATTATCTCTGTGTTAGCTAGCATCCTTATAAAGATTACTTCTAACGATTTAACTTATCTTTGATTAACGCTCTAAGGCGTCGAATTTTATCGTTATCCAATTCTCCCAGCGCACCATGAATCGCCGACGGAAGGTGCTCCCGGGGAGTTTCAGGCGAGCCAAATATGTAATAGTCAAATATCTCACGCCACGCTTTTTTTTCACTTTCAGGGCGATCCCTAAGACTCATCATGGCATGCATAACGACATCCATAGGATTCCCCATATGCGCGGGCACGGTCAGCCACCAAAAATTAATCATAATATTAAATGGCGATAGCGCTTCAACCTGATGCCACCACATACTGGGATAGTACACCGCATCTCCGGGTTTCAAATCGACTACCACCGCCGCATCAAGCGCCTGACGAATACGCGGGAATCGCTCGAAATCGGGATTTTGAAGATCGACCATACTGACTGCCTGACCGCCAGGCGTTGGATCTAGGGGTCCAGGGTAAAGGTTGTGAATCTGCTCAGGTGGGAATAGGGTAAAACGGCGGTCACCTACAACGCAGCAAGCCAGATTACTCGGCACATCATAATGTGCAGCAGCGATAGACTCAGTACCCACCCAAACTTTGGATAATGGTTTATTATCAGCGAAAATCTCATGATCAAAAACTAAATCATTGTGCTGGCGAAGACCGGGAAAGCAGTTATCCAAGGTCAACGAATTCATATAGTAGTATGAGCGGTCTGGATCATCTTTGCTCTGCCGGATTTGATTAAATACTTCCCCTAAATCCAGAAGCTTACTTTGATAATTAAATCCTGTGCCATTGTCATTGTAAAAAAAACGCGCTTTAGCCTCGGGCGACGCGACAAATGCGCGTACTGGTTTTCCATTAGACTGACTCTCCAACAGATCCATAGCGCTACTCGGCGACACCTGTCCCTCTTTGACGAGCGCCCAATCAGACACTAGGCCACGCAAAATAACCGGCTTATTGGTAGAAAACAGCTCGTCAAAAGGAATTTGATCAGGCCGCACACCCTCTAGAACACGAACCTGACTGCTTGAATAACTCATGATTAAAAGATATCGCCTCGTTCACGATCAGCCTAAGCAATTGCCATTTTTTTGCTTTTCAGTGCAATCAGTTTATTGAAATTACCTAGAGATATCAGGGCAAAATATACATGCCCCAACATACCGGCCTTATTTAGCTTTTCTAAACTGCCCCCATCTAACTGCGCTAATTTATCTTTGTTAATGGTGTAGTAATCACGCAGATTAACATTGGCGATATTGCTAAGCGAGATCTCGATATTAACTGGTTCAAATAATTCCATCTCCTCAAGCATTGAGAAGAATCGATCACTAATTCCAGCTCCCTTATGAATTACTTGGAGTGTCTTCATAGTCTTCTCCAAATAGGGAGTGTCACCACCGTAGGCAAGAAATAATGGTTGCCCGCTATCGGCTCCTACCCTTGGGTTGTCCATATCAATATGAATAACCGGCTCATTGATCGCTTTACCTTCAACCTCACGTTCTTGAAAGCCAATCATAAAAGGACCGCGGGCCAACATAGCGGGTACGTAATCACCTAGCCAGCCATCATCCCCCAAAAACAGGTTCTCATCCTTTTCGAGACCTAAAATCACATGAGCCTGAAATGTCTCCGTTTTGGAATCTTTATAAAATAATATCGGATATTCCTTTTGAAGATCGGCAAATTCTGTAGGGAAAGCCAGCGCGCGGTTCACGTTGTCGCCATAGACTGCACTGAAACTTGCATCAACTTTTAGGTCTTTGTGTTCGACATTATTTAGGAGCACAGTGTTACTCATATCATCTTCCAATCATCTTTCGCTAAAAACGGTTAAATATAAACCGCTATTGTAATAATAAAATAAGGCCTCCGGTAGTAATTACGTGGAGGCCTTATAGGTACTGCTATATAAAATACTTCTTGGAACTTAGTGTATTCTCCCCAGCGACAAACATTGCTGGGGAGAATACGTCACTCCGCTTAGAACGTGTAGCGTGCAGATAGTACGTAGCGCGCATCAAGTTCTTGGACAAAGAACGTAGCGTTCTTGTTACGACCATACTTACGGTGCCCCTCACCTGTCAGATTGATCGCATCCAACGACAGAGTAACACCAGAGTCGAACTCATAGCTTACGTTCAAGTCTAGCTGCTCAACAGAGTCGACATACTCAGGGTTACGAGTACTTGCTGGACGGTTTACACGGTTCAGGAAGTCATCACGCCAGTTGTAAGCCAAACGAGCAGATAAACCATCTTTCTCGTAAATACCTACAAGGTTCAGCGTGTCACTCAAGCCAGGCAGTGCAAACTGGTCTTGACCTGGATCAGATCCATTTTCAAAACCAATATCACCTTCTACCATGGTGTAGTTGAACTGGTAACCAAAACCTGTCTCACCAAAGAAGTGCTGAGAAGCAATCTCAAAACCATAGATTTCAGCATCTTTAGAGTTCGTTGGAGTCTTAAGAGCGAACTGAAGATCAGGGTCTGTTGCAACAGGGTTTACATCGTATTTACCAAAGGTTTTATCGAAGAACGCCTGCTCAGTAGCTTCTTCAGCTAGAGACGCCTGATAAGCTGCACCCGGTGTAGCCTCGTCGAAATCACTCAAGTTCTGAATGATAGCGGCCATCGAATGAAGCGTATCTTCAGTTGCACCAACGCCTATAGCTTCCAACTCAGTAATTGCCTGAGACAAGGCAGTACTATTAGTGCCAGTCGCATCTTTCAGACCGAACAACGCCGAATCAACCTGCGAAATACCCACAAAGTTGGAAACATTCTTTTGGAAGTAGCCAACAGAGAAGTAATTTGCATCACCGTAGTAGTACTCAACCGATAGATCGAAGTTGTTAGACTCCAGTGGATCCAGTTGTGCATTACCTTTACTGGCTGGAGGCTGTCCGCCAAGGTGTGTTGCACGGCTTGGAACACCAACTGTTGTAGCTGTGTACATATCACTGTAAACAGGACGTGCAAGGGTCTTACTGAACGACGCACGTGCTTTCAGGCTATCAGTGATATCTACAGATATATCCAAGCTAGGTAGCAATGAGCTGTAGGTGTAATCTTCCGTCAGCAACTCAATACCTGTGCCTAGGGTAAACGCGAAGTCATTGTTAGACTCCCATACCATAGCACTTGGCAATGCCTGCTGAGATGTTGAAGTCACTTCAGTTTCTTCCCAGCGTAAACCGGCTACCACATCAACTGGCATGCCACCTACTTCGCCATTTAATTTCACTTGGCTGTAGATAGATACAGAATCTTCTTCAACCATATTATGATCACTGGCATTAGAAGGCATGTTAGCGGGATCGTAGCCGTAGTCTCCAGCAATAGCATTGAGCAGCGTCAATGGATCAGTTTGCCAAGAAACAGAACCTAGCGCGATTGGATCTGGCTCACCTGCAGGCTGGGAAACACCAGCAACACCTGATCCTTGATAGTCAAACTTGCTCAGGGTATTAACCTGCTCAACAAGACCCTCTGGAATATCACCAGGAGCGTCAACACCCCAGCCACCGAGGCTATTTGAGCCCGCTGTACGAGTTTGAGTCATCTCGGTATTCATCAGACCAACACCAAAATCCACTTCGACATTATCGGAAACAGTAAATGTTCCATCGAAAGAGAACTGGTCAAGCTTGGCAAGCTGGTTAGACTGTGTGAACTGAGTTACCTGAGAACCAACGTCCGGTATATCAAAGATACCATTTGCGGTACCTGATGTTTTAGTGTCATCAATAGAAGCAACACCCTGTGGAACTTCCTGGCCAAAATCAACTGCCTGCCAACCTGCTGTAGCACCAGCAACATTCATACGCAGTACGTTATTACCTTGCGGACCGTTACCGCCACTCTCAGCTTCTGAAGACGCAATATCAAAGCGGAGGTTTAACTGGTCGCTAACATTCCAATCAAGATTCAAGCCAATGGATTCAAGGGTATCCTTAGTGCCCATATCAAGGTTCTGGAAGAAGAAGTCTTTACCACCTTCAACATCTTCAGCTACCACTAACGGAGCCGCTACTACAGGGTCGCCGTCATACTCAACATAATCAAACTTACCACCGAACCATAGACCGTCGATCAATGAAACTGAGTCCTGAACATTTTCAGCATAGGCAACATCGGCTGTGAAAGTCATTTCATCATTAGGCGCAAATTGAACAGTTAATAAACCGTTGGTACGCTCACGCTCGTCTTCATTGAATCCAAGACCAAGGTTAGTTGGACGATAAACCAACTGTCCCTGATTAGGTGCATTGACAACATTAACGTTAGCAGGCACGTCTAACATACCTAGAGCGCCATAGGTAGAAGCTTGGGCAGCAGCACTAGAGACATCCCAAGTAACCAATTCCCAATCTTCAACACTTGAGTGACGGCTTCCTGAATCACGCTCTTGGAAACTACCAAACACAGAAATACCAAAGGTTGCGTCATCATTAGTCCAGCTGTACAGACCACTAACTTCAGGAGTGATATCGTCGCCGCTGGTATCATCTACAGCTTTAACACCGATACTCGCCTGAGTACCAGCTGAATCTAGAGGTCTAACAGTTTCAACGTTAATTGTTGCACCGATACCGCCTGTCGCAACGCCGGCACGGCCTGTTTTGTAGACCTGAAGGCCACGCACACCCTCAGACGCCAAGTTTGAGAAATCAAACGAACGGCTGCTACCAGTAGCGCCTTGATCCAGTGGGTTACCAGTAATAGTACCAACATTAGCAGAAGGCATTTGACGGCCGTTAAGTGTTACTAGGTTAAAGCCACCGCCGAAACCACGAACAGTTACTTCAGACCCTTCACCGTTAACACGGTTAATCGATACACCTGAGATACGCTGAAGCGATTCAGCTAGGTTAGTATCTGGGAATTTACCGATATCTTCTGCAGAAATGGCATCAACAACACCAGAGGCGTCGCGTTTTGTATCCATTGCTCTCTCAAGGCTACCGCGAATACCGGTAACAACAACCTCTTCGATCGAAGCATCATCAGCTATACCCTGAGTCGCTGCCAATGTTCCAGCAGCGGCGAGAATAGCGGAGGAAAGTTTTGACTTCCTAAACATATTAGTTCCCCGTAAGTAAGAAAATATAAACATTATTGTTATGTGCGCTTTTTACGCACCCGATTAAGACGGCATAGGGGGTAACATCCGCCCCCCCATCTGAGAAAAATTTTGAGATAATTACGCTGGGCAACGAATGCAATATAAACAAGAGCTGATTTGAATAGATCAGCAACGCGAGAGCAGCGTTGTTTACGCCTTATTAGCGCAGGCTTTTTGTGCTTTTGGCATTGCTTTTAAGAGCTAAAGTCGCAATGATCAAGCAATGGAATTATCTGGAGAGAACCCTATGTGGCGAATAACAGTATTAGCGGTTACTTATATAAGTATAACGATGTTGTCTGGCTTATCGCAGGCAGAGTCAACTTTCAGCTCCAACATTACAGATGATGCGCAGGTATGGATTGCGTCACCCAAGGATCAGGCTCGCGTCTCATCACCAGTGACAATCGTCTTTGGTAGCGAAAATCTGACTATAGCCCCCGCGGGCGATAACCAACCCAACAGCGGGCATCACCATTTGCTGGTGGATATGGACAAGCTGCCAGCATTGGATATGCCTCTACCCGCCTCTGATCAGGTGATTCATTTCGGCAAAGGTCAAACTGAGACCACAATCGAATTAAGCCCCGGCAACCACAGTTTGCAACTGCTGCTAGGTAACTATGCTCATGTTCCGCATAGCCGTCCGGTGATGTCTGAAAAGATCACTATCGTTGTGGAATAGCCGTATTGTGACAACCACAGCAACTGATAGCTACATCAAGACAAGCCCGCAGATTAGATCAAAACTTCATCCGTGACTGATGTGAAAATCAGTCACTAAAATCCAGTGTTAAAAGCAATCGACGCTCACCTATTTTTAGAGCGGGCGAACGGTGCACGAGGCCGGCACTTTCATTGCCTGACCATAGCTCA
>JASLVT010000076.1 GCA_030741175.1 Porticoccaceae bacterium | reverse complement strand
TCCGCTGCACGGTGCGCTGTCTGCAACGAGTGCTGCAAACGATCGATGGCGAAGCCACCGTAATCACCGGCTAGTAACTCCATATGAGCGAGAATACGGTCGGGTAATTTACTAAAAAAGGCCAACTGCTCAGGCATTATGATCTGCCAGTCTTCGGCCGTACTCTGGGACATTTCTGTGAACTTAGCTCTCATTGCCATGGCCCCCTTTGCTTTTTATTGCACCGAGATCAGAATACTATCAACAGCAGATCATGTATACCAAGACAGTAACTGACCAAAGAGTACCCAAAAAGCCAGCATAAAAACGAGAGAAAACGGTATTAAAAAAGGGCCTACCAAGACCCTTTTTTAGTACTCATAAATAGATGTTGAATAGACTAATTACATTTAACTACATAGGGGCTAGGTGCATTACCGACGACCCGAACATCTCTAAAGGTAATCGCGAATGGTTCAGAGGCAACCAACACCAAGGGCGAGTTAACCTTCCTTAAATCCACACCAAACTTTTCGAAGCAAGCCAAACTAATGCCCATTTTGGTTAACTTACCCTCCGGTTGTGCTCGCAATAATCTGGTGATGGGAAGCTCACCACGACAGGGCCATTCACAATCCATACGCAGAGTAACGCGCCCCTCTGGATGCTTGTCCACCATAAACGTCATCATCAAGGCGGGGAGCTCACCAGGCAAATCGGAGAAATTCACAGAGTTGTCGGTCTGCCAGTAAAACTGACTCTCATGACCAGACCCCCACTCCACACGACGAGAGTCCTCTTGAACCGCACCATCAACAGTGGTGACTGTTAGATTACCATAAGACGCGCTTGTGGACTTACCACTGACCATCTTGCGCCAATTACTGGCGTCACCGACATAGGCTTTCCATGGCGATCGAGTGGTACCACTAAACACCAACCGCTCTTTGGACGATGTATCAATTAACATCTTCTCACTAAGATTTTCAGCAATTATCTCAGTATCGCCATAGGACAAACCCTGGCCGCGCTTCATTAGGTACTCTGATACGGGGAAATTTTCATTGCTCGCATTGATTTCAGTTGCTGGCCAATCAAAAGACAGCTTACCGGTAAAGTCGAATCGAGGCTTGCCTTCAGCATCGGCGACTATGACATCGGCAATACCGCCACCCTCGGAACCTGGTAGCCAGGCCACCACAAAGGCATCTGAACTATTTAGCTCCGCATTCAGCCACAGTGGGCGACCCGTCAGTAGAATTGCAACCACAGGGATATTCTGCTGCTTGAGTTCGCGCAATAACTTTAGGTCTGTTTGCAGACCATCGTCATGCAGCAGTGAATCTCTATCACCAGAGCCTTCAGCATAGGGGTTTTCGCCAAATACCACTACGGCCACATCAGGTTTTTTAACAAAGCTACCATCGGTAGATAGCTCAGTGGTACCGCCAATCTCAGCTACTGCCTGATCAATACCTGCGTAAATTGACGTCGCACCGGGGAAGTCACTATTGAGATTCTCGGTGCCCTGCCAAGTGATGGTCCAACCACCACTTTGCTTACCAATGTTATCGGCACCATCACCTGTAACAAGAATATGCTGATTGGGCTTTAGTGGCAGCAACTGGTTGCGGTTTTTAAGCATTACCAAAGACTTTCTAACCGCCTCTCGAGCCACCGCGCGATGGGGAGCAGAGCCGATAATACTGCTGTCGGCAGCAATCTTGCGCTTGGAGGGTGCGGGCTTCTCAAACATACCAGCGCGCAATTTTACACGCAGGATGCGGCTGACAGCGTCATCAATACGTGCCATGGAAATCTCACCACTACGAACCTGTGCAAGAGTATTTTTGTACACCTGTTTCCAGTCCTCTGGCACCATCAGCATATCGATACCGGCGTTAATTGCCTGCGCGCAACTCTGATTGGTACAACCCTCAACCTGCCCTATACCATTCCAGTCACTAACAACAAAACCATCAAAATCCATTTGCTCTTTAAGTACATCTGTCAGCAGCTGCTTATGACCATGCAGCTTCTCTCCATTCCAACTATTAAAGGAGGCCATTACCGTCTGCACATCGGCTTCAAGCGCAGTTATATAGCCTTGGCCATGCCGATCGAGGAGATCCTCTAGGCTCATTACTGTATTGCCCTGATCTTGCCCTCTGAAGGTACCACCATCACCAATCCAGTGTTTCGCCGAAGCGATAACCTTTTCGGAATCACGACGCAACTGTTCAGCAGTGCCCTGAATTCCCTCGACAATTTTCCCGCCATAGGCACGCACAATCGGCGACTCATCACTATAGCCTTCATAGGTACGACCCCAGCGATCATCTTTTACCACAGCGACCGTGGGCGCGAAAATCCAGTCGATTCCTGTTGCCGCGACCTCTCGTGCAGTGATGGCGCCAATCTCTCTCAGCAGTTCAGGGTCATTAGCAGCACCCAAACCAATATTGTGGGGAAAAAGCGTAGCACCAACGACATTATTATGGCCATGAACAGCATCTGTACCCCAGATAAGTGGGATACCTGACTTAGTTTTTAGCGATGCTTTATAGTAGCTATCGGCTAAATCTAGCCAGTCAGCAATTGAGGAATCTTTACGCTGATTTGGAAATGAGCCACCGCCATTTAACACAGAGCCCAAATGGTATTTCGTGACATCTGCAGGTGACACCCATTTAATTTCACCCTGCACCATCTGGCCAACTTTTTCTTCCAAGCTCAAACCGCTGAGAATAGTTTTTACCCTACTCTCAACATCTGCATTAACATCTGCTACTGCCGCTGGAGCCAACAGACAGGTGACCGTCATCAAAGCAAGTGTTGCCAACGCTTTAGGAATGGAATTAAAAAAAGCGAAATTAATCGCGGCTGACTGACCTTGCATAATAGTAATGTCCCAAGTGCTTTTACTCATTTATAACCCCGCCAAAACAGTCTAAAAGCACTAAAAATAGAGGTGCTTTTAGCAGATCCGATCAATTCGTTATTGAATATTGTTAGTGCCGGATGTGATGACCGAGGAGAAGGGTGACATGGAGACTAAGCAAGGGGAAGGCGTGATGCGGTAGCCTGTTTGTGATCTGCGGTAAACGGGACAAATCGAGAAAAAGATCAGGTTTTTTGCGGCCTAGAAGCGAATTACTGGAATAAATTACGTATCGCTTCGCGGTAATTTCGACTAACTTTGAGCTCTTCGCCACCGGACAGATGTAACAGGCTACCACCTTTTTGTAATGGACTAACACTGACCACTCGCTCGATATTCACAATGGTCGAGCGATGAATTCGCACAAATAAACTGTCGTCTAACTTACTAATCAGTTCCGTTAGGGTGCTTCGGACAATATGGGTCTCTCCGGCAGCATGAACACACATATAATCTCCTGCCGCATCCACCCAATCGATATCATCAAAAGGAATTACTTTAACCACACCAGAATCGCGCACCACCAGTTTACGCTGAATGCCAGAGGGAAGTTTACCCTCTGACTTGGTCACCGTTTTGCTGGCAACACGATCAGAAATCGAATCGATAGCACCGATTAATGGGGTTTTAAAACTTTGCTCTTGATCACTTTTTAAGCGATCGATAGCTCGCTCTATCGAGCGTCCGACGCGCTCCTTATCAAGGGGTTTAAGGATGTAGTCCACCGCGTGAAGATCAAATGCTTCAACTGCAAATTGATCAAAAGCGGTGACAAAAATCACCATCGGCATCAAATCTGCCTGCAGCGCTTTAACCACTTCAAATCCATTAATACCTGGCATCTGAATATCCAAAAATAACAGATCCGGTTGATGTTTAATGGCGGCAGCAACCGCATCGCGCCCATTGCGACATTCAGCGACGATCTCAACATCTGCACTCTCTGCCAAGCACGAGCGCAGGAACTCTAACGCCAGAGGCTCGTCATCAACAGTTATGGCCCTGAGTTTTTGCATAACCTAACTATCTACTCTGCTTTTCCAATGGTAGACGCATAAATACCTTTAATCCCCCAGAGGCTCCTGACTCTAAGTTAAAGGTATAATTGTCACCATAAAATTCATGGAGACGGTCCACGGTGTTTTTAAGGCCGATACCAATACCCTCTAGTGGTGCGTCATCGGACTGCATACCGGGGCCGGTATCTAACATTTCTATCTGCACATACTCGTTATCAAGCGCCGCCAATACGGATATCTTGCCCCCCTCTTCCATCGGCGCAATCGCGTATTTAATCGCGTTCTCAACCAGAGGCTGAAGTATCAAACTAGGAATACGGGCATCCTCTGATGAAGGGTCAATGTCGAACTCTAATTCTAAACGCTCAGCAAATCTAGTCTGTTCGATATTAAGATAAAGCTTTAGCGCATCCATTTCTTCCTTTAACGTCACCCGCCTAACCGGGTCATTGTCTAAGGAATAGCGTAAAAAATCGCTTAATTGGACGATCATCGCGCTCGCCCTGTGCATCTCTTTTGTCGCCACCAATGCCGCGATGGCATTGAGAGTATTAAACAAAAAATGGGGATTTAACTGATAGCGCAGCATTTTAAGCTGTGCCTCATGGGCAATAGCTTCAGCCTGTGAGCGCCTTAATTGCTGCTCTTTATTTTCTGCGGCAATGCGCAATAGTGTCGCGTGCTCAAATTGCAATAACTGATAAAACTTGACTCCATAATAGAAAGCCGCCCAGCAGCTAAAAATCATAATAGAACCAAATAACCAACCACCAAAATCGTTCCACAAACCCTGCTCGCCAGTCATTGACATAAACGTGGTGATTCGCAGCATAGTCCAGATTATCGAGCAAACTAATACGCCAACAATTGAAGCAGTAAAGCGCGACCAGACCGATTTATTCCAAAAGTAATGGAATAGCGGCCGCAGTGGCCAAGACACCAAAATACCCAATACTGACTGCAATAATGTATGGGCAATATAGGCAAAAGTTTGCTGGTTATACCACAGCGTTAGACTGACAAAACTAATCAGACAAAGGCCGAACCAGCCGACCAATTGCAAAACCCAAAATTGGTACGTAGTGTTGCGGTAGACCGCCTGAACAAACGGGGGCAGATTTTGCTCAACCATAGAAATCTTTAAAAACAATTAGAAACAAGTGGAAAATAACACAATTCGCCGCCCTAATGTTGATCTATTTTATTCATCAATTGAGGTCTAACCTGCTACCATTTACATCTTTGGCCCTGCGTAAAATATGAACCAACAGCATTTTGTCGAGTATCTCGGCATCAAAGCCCTGCGTGCAAGCCATCCCGGTGTACGCAGACTAAAACGTCAACAAAATGGCCATAGCGCCCATGGCAATAAAGTCTGGCGCTCAAGCTTTGTGCTTATGGATTATCTGCACAGCTATCCTCCAGAGCCATCGAGCAAGGTTCTAGATATTGGTTGCGGCTGGGGTCTCACCGGACTGTTCTTGGCGCAGCAATACCAAGCTGAGGTCACCGGTATTGATATTGACCATAGCGTGGCACCATTTCTAGCACTGCAAGCCGAACTGAATCAATGTGTTATGAACTTTCAGGCGCGCGGTTTTGAAACACTTACCCGCACCGAACTGAGCGACTATCAGTTACTGATTGGCACCGATATTTGCTTCTGGGATGAAATGACACAGCCGTTATTTAATTTACTCGATCTCGCCCTCAACGCTGGTGTTAAGCGACTGATTATTGCCGATCCAGGACGGCCACCCTTTTGGGCCCTGGTCGACCTCTGTGTTGAAGCCTTTGCCGCCGAGGTAGTGACAAGACGAATTTACCAGCCATGGAAAACTGAAAAATATCTTATGGTGATAGAGGCATAAAAAAACCGCGCTTTTTACAGCGCGGTTTTTTAGTTGACTAACAGCTAATCAATGGGGCATTAGAATGCCATATTGAATTTAATGCCGTAGTGACGTGGCTTATTAAATGAAGCACGCATATAGCCAGGACCACGATCAGCCCAACCGCGGATCAACTCGTCAGTGACATTGCGCACATAGGCCTCGACTGCCCAACGGCTCTCTTCGTTAATAAGACGAAGAGCAAAGTCAGCCGATGTATAGGCTTCCTGACCAGAATGTAACGCACCCTCGCCAAAGTTAGACTTGTCGAAGTACATTTCATCCTGCCAGTGAACAGACACATAGGGGCTTAGACGTAAACCATTATCCAAATACCAGTTGTGCTCATAGTTAACTGTCACAGAGTATTCAGGCGACCAAGGCATAGCATTGCCAACAAAGCTAGTGTCGCGCACAAGACCGCCGTCTTCAGCTACGGTAGTGGCAGTACAGCGAGTCATACCCAACAGCGCACGCTCAAAGCAGAACCAGTCATCCTGAGCACCGTCAAACTTCTTGATCTCGGAGTCTAGATAAGCAACCCAACCATTGATGCGACCACCATCATAGGGACGCCAGTCAAATTCAAGCTCAGCACCCACGCTTTGAGTCTCACCGATATTATTGGTAATCAATGTACCGATATCACGACCCACTGTCACACAATCACCCTCGCCATTTGAACATGGGTTTACACGACCTTCAGTGTCGGTGTAGTTTTCTGGGATGCGAATCTCAGCACCAGTAGCGGTGATAGTGGCATAGAAC
>JASLVT010000075.1 GCA_030741175.1 Porticoccaceae bacterium | reverse complement strand
CAATTCGCCACCGCTGAGAACATAGTCACCAATCGACCATTCCTCATCGACTTCGGCCTCTATCAACCGCTCATCTATACCTTCGTAGCGGCCGGCGATCAAAATAACTGACTGCCGTTGTGCGAAACCATTCACTGAAGGCTGATCTAGCACTTTCCCCTGTGGCGATAGATACACCACCAGAGCCCTATCATCGACCCATTCTCTCGCAGCAGCAATCGCCCTGCGCAAAGGCTCAACCATCATTACCATGCCGGGTCCGCCCCCGTAGGGCCGGTCGTCAACCGTTTTATGACGATCATCCGTGTAATCTCGCGGGTTGAAGTTAGCTAACTCCACTAACCCTTGGTCTACCGCTCGACCGCTAATACCGTAATCAGTTAACGCGGCAAACATTTCAGGGAAAAGGCTGATCAATGCAATTTTCATTCATCGTACCTCACTGCCCCAAAGGTATTGCGCTAAAATTCGGGATCCCAACTCACATCGATTATCTGGCTCTGCAAATCAATGTTGTTAACAAACTGCTCCGCGTAGGGAATCAACCGCTCTTCGAGATCAATACTTTGACTGTCTCCAACCACTACCAGCACATCATTAGCACCGGTTTCCAACAGCAACTTTACCTTTCCAAGACGCAGTTGTTGCCCCTTAAAATGACTAACAACAACCAGGCCTTCAAGCTGATGCCAGTAAAAATCACCATCGATCAAACTGGGAAGCTGCGTTTTGGCGACCAAAACATCTTGCTGACACCAAGTCCGCGCTATATCTCGATCATCTATCCCTTTGATATGGACGATAAGGCCATCGCCGTGGCTTTTCCAGTCATCAACAACGAGTTGCTGTAGACCCTGCGCTGTTTCAACCCACCAAGGTTGATAGTCAAATATCGCTTCTCTATCCTCTGTGAACGAGAAGAGCTTAACCCATCCCCGCACACCAAATACTGCTGTAATCCGCCCTACTACAACTGTGTCCAAAACGACCCCCGGGCTGCAGACTTTATTAAGCGGCTACTTTGGCAGCCTCTTTAAGCAACGCAGATACTCTATCACTCACCTGTGCACCCTGACCTTGCCAATAAGCGGCACGCTCAAGATCGACGCGCAGGCGCTCTTCAGCACCGCGGGCAACAGGGTTGAAAAAGCCAATTCGCTCGATATAGCGAGCATCGCGCGCCTTGCGCGAATCGGAAACTGTGATGTGGTAGAAGGGGCGTTTTTTAGCGCCGCCACGAGCCAATCTAATTGTTACCATTTATGAAATCCTGTATTCAAGGGCGATAATCGCCGACTTGATGCTAATTAACTGTTTTATCAGCTTTCACTTTATCGGGAACCACATAATAGCGCAGCCCCCACGAAAGGCGCGGTATATTACGTCAAAAGGGATCGAAAGGAAACTACTTTTGCAGCTATTTACTCGTCTTTTAATCAGACAAAATTCATAAATAAAGCACTAAAAGTGAGCCCTAGAGCTTGGGGAACCCGCCTGGAGGCAATCCTCCACCCGGTGGCATCATGCCGCCCATACCTCGCATCATGTTTTGCATACCTTTGCCTTTCATTTTTTTCATCATTTTTCCCATTTGCTTGTGCTGCTTAAGCAATCGGTTTAGGTCTTGAATTGTAGTCCCTGACCCATTTGTGATCCGTCTTTTGCGCGATCCATTGAGGATATCTGGATTGGCGCGCTCTTTTGGGGTCATGGAGTCAATAATGCATTCCATGCGACTAAATTGGCTGGTGACATCATTTTGCTGGGCCATTTGCGCCATATTGCCCATACCGGGTAACTTATCCATCATGCCAGCCACACCGCCCATACTTTTCATCTGCTGTAGCTGTTCACGTAAATCCTCAAGATCAAAACCTTTGCCTTTAATGACTTTCTTCGCCAAGCGCTCGGCTTTTTGTTTATCAACTTTGCGCTCAACCTCTTCTATCAGGCTGAGCACATCACCCATACCGAGGATACGCGAGGCTATACGTTCGGGATGGAATGGCTCTAACGCCTCGGTTTTTTCACCCACACCAAGGAACTTGATTGGCTTTCCGGTGACATGTCGCACTGATAGTGCCGCTCCACCGCGAGCATCACCGTCTACCTTGGTAAGAATCACACCGGTCAATGGTAGGGCTTCATTAAAAGCCTTGGCAGTATTAACCGCATCCTGACCAATCATGGCATCAATCACGAACAGAGTTTCTATGGGTTTTGCTACGCCATGAACCTGTTTGATCTCATCCATCATCTCATCGTCAATTGCCAATCGACCTGCCGTATCAACAATGAGCACATCGACAAACTGTGTTTTGGCCGCTGACAACGCTCGATTGACAATATCTACAGGCTTTTCGCTGGACTCACTGGGAAAGAACTCGGCGCTGACCTCGGCTGCCAAGGTTTTTAGCTGCTGAATTGCGGCGGGACGATAGACATCAGCCGACACCAGCATGACTTTTTTCTTTTCCCGCTCTTTCAGATACTTTGCCAGTTTGGCTGCAGACGTGGTTTTACCTGCACCCTGTAGGCCGGCCATCAAAATGACCACCGGAGGCTGCGCAGCCAGATTGAGGGATTCATTCTTATCCCCCATAACAGCTTCTAACTCAGCTTGAACGATCTTTAAAAACTGTTGACCGGGGTTTAGGCTACTACTGACCTCAGTGCCTATGGCTCGCCCTTTGACCTGCTCGACAAAATCTTTAACCACAGGCAAGGCCACATCTGCCTCGAGTAGCGCCATACGCACTTCACGCAACGTCTCCTGAATATTCTTCTCACTAAGGCTGGCTTTGCCTGAAATCTTTTTCAGGCTTTGGGAGAGGCGATCGGTCAAACTTTCAAACATAGCCATGTAAATAGCATCCAGTGATTTAGTTTCAGCCGCCATTATAGCAATAATTTTGCCTAGCACTTCACCCCGAGAACTGAATATGCCAAACTCTGTGGTCAACAGAGGCAAATAAAACAAGATGATTGGGTCAGTACTAGGATATGTAGCAATCGCTGTCTACTTGGTCGGATGGGTGTACCATCTGGCGCAAGTGCGGCACGACCCCCTATTTAAAAATGGGGTGCTACAGCTCACGGCAATCACGGCCATCGGGCTACATGGCATAGCGATAATCAATCTTCTGTTCGTCGCCGGAGGCCTTGATCTGAGTCTGTTAAAAGTGCCCGCTCTATTGGCTCTGGTGATTAACAGCGTGGTATGTGTAAGCGGGGTAAAAAAGCCCCTCCACAACCTGTATTTGTTTTTATTTCCCATCGCCATATTAAGCCTGCTTACTGCGCTGTTAAGCTCGAGCAGTAAACCTGTATTATTTATGTCCATCGACATTCAAGCGCATGTTTTGATCTCCGTTGTTGCCTATAGCCTGCTAGCTATCGCTGCTCTGCAGGCATTGTTGGTAGGCTACCAAGATTGGCAACTTAAGCATAAGCACCAAAATCAGCTGATGCGGGCGCTACCACCATTACAAACAATGGAAACACTGTTATTTGAACTGATATGGGCCGGTCAAATTTTATTAACTCTGTCACTTTTGAGTGGGTTCCTATTCTACGAAGACTTTTTCGCGCAAAAACTCGTGCATAAAGTGGTCTTCAGCACTACGGCCTGGGGTGTCTACAGTATCCTGCTATGGGGTAGGCATTTCCGTGGCTGGCGAGGTATCAAAGCCATCCGCTGGACCTGGGCCGGTTTTAGCGCCATTTTGCTGGGATATATTGGCAGTAAGTTTGTCTTAGAATTTGTCTTATCTTAGGTAAAACCTAGTTGCCAAAAGATCTAATTTAATTCAACATATCGGGCCGTAACTTCAGAGGTCCACAATTCTTGGACGGTTCCCATCCCCTAATGCTGTGGTCAGCATTATTTATTCTTCTTATTGTCTCAGCGTTTTTCTCCGGCTCCGAAACCGGCATGATGTCGCTCAACCGCTATCGTTTGCGCCATCAGCGTAAAAAAAGCTCGGGAGCGCGCAGAGCCGCGAAGCTGTTAGCAATGCCTGACCGCTTGATAGGTCTGATACTCATTGGTAACAATGCAGTCAATATCCTAGCAGCGATCATTGCCAATATGCTCGCCATTATCTACGTTGGAGAGGCCGCCGCACCCTGGGTAGCAACTGCATCATTGACCATTGCAGTGCTAGTATTTTCTGAGGTCACACCAAAAACCATTGCCGCGCAGAATCCAGAATGGTTTGCCTTTAAAGCCAGCCATATTCTCAAGCCACTACTGCAACTGCTGTCACCATTGGTGTGGTTAGTCAACAAGCTAACCAATGGATTAATTTCTATGCTTGGCTTTGACCCAACGAAGGACCGTGATGATGGCCTTGATAGGGAAGAACTAAAATCACTTGTTGATATTTCTGCTCACAAAATTTCTGATAGCAACCAAGGTATGCTCAAAGGGATTCTTGATCTGGAAACAGTGACTGTCGAAGATATTATGATCCCGCGAAATGAAGTCACTGGACTCAACTTAGAGGACAGCATAGATGATTTAATGGATACCATTGTCTCCTCTGAGTACAGTCGACAGCCGCTTTTCGAGGGTGATATTAATAATATTGTGGGGATTTTCCATGCACGCAAAGCCAACCGCCTGCTGCGCTCCGAGAAGGTCACTCATAGTGCTATTAAACGCTTCTCAGAAACGCCCTATTTTATCCCTGAGAGCACTACACTCACTAACCAATTGCTCAATTTTAAAAAGACCCGTCAAAAATTCGCCGTGGTAGTCGACGAGTATGGCGAAGTTCAGGGACTCATCACACTTGAAGATATTCTCGAAGAAATCGTCGGTGATTTCACCACCAATACCGCAGACGATGTAGAGGAAATCGTCGCTAGAGATAACGGCGTTTACATCATACATGGCGCAGCTACCATTAGAGAGATAAACAAGGCGACAAACTGGCAACTACCGACAGACGGACCAAAAACCCTAAATGGTCTCGCTCTCGAACAACTTGAAAGCATTCCGGATGGCAACGTCAGCTTTTCTCTAGGCGGCTACAGGTTCGAGACCGAACAGATCAATGAAACCATGATCAAGCAATTTGCGGTGGTCTGCATTAAACCAGAATTATCAGAAGAGCCTCAGGAATAACGCATTAGACTGGATTGATTTTAAGATTGCGCTCACCACAGAGTAGCAAAATGTCGAGCCGCTGCTCATTATCGAGGTAACTCCAGTCGCGAATCTCATCGGCGGTTCGGTAGCAACCGATGCAAATATCCTCCTCATTGAGCTTGCAAATCGATGTGCAGGGAGAGGAAATAGCTAGCTCTGACATCAACGCTCTACCTCAACTAAATCAGTCCTCATCTTTTGCCCTTTTTGCACATAATGTGCCGCAGAGCCCAACAAGAATTGTTTCGCTTGCTCATCGTTTTCACGCACAACTTTCCCTGGTGAGCCTACAACAAGAGAGCCATCAGGAATCACTGCTCCCGCTTTGACCAGCGCATTGGCGCCAATAATGCAGTCGGCGCCAACTTTAGCGCCATCGAGAATTACCGCGTTGATTCCAACTAAAGTGCGATCACCAACCTCTCGACAATGGATCATTGCGTTGTGGCCGACGGTAACATCATCGCCAATAATCAGTGGCTGACCCGGATCACAATGTAAAACAGCCCCATCCTGTATATTGCTACGTTCACCCACTTCGATTACATCGCAATCACCGCGAATCACCGCATTAAACCAAACGCTAGCGCCCTGCTTTAGCACTACCTTGCCCATTACATCAGCACTATCCGCTATAAATACCGACTCATGTATCTGCGGTATATCATCTCCAATTCGGTATATCATTGTTACCCCCGATGTCGTAGCTCATCTATTCGTTTTTCGGACGGATATGTCAATTCAATACCCGCGTCTAAGGTGTGGTTTACCATATCCACTAACACTTTAAGAGTGAAGCCCCAAACCTTGTAGCCTTTGTAGGCAAGATAGGGAAACTGGAACACCTCTCCTTTATTTTTAATTTCAAAATACTGGTAGTGATCAATATCCAGCAACTGGCTTACCGGCAGATCAAATATCGCGCCAATTTCATTGGGATCTGCGACTAATTGCAATGGCCCCTCCACAAGACCTACAAAGGGTGTCACCATAAGATTGCGCCGCTTGGGCGATGCCATGGGTAATGTTGCTATGGCGCGCACTATCCGTGGGTTTAGACCAACCTCTTCCATCGCCTCCCTTAAAGCGGTATCTAATAAGTGGTTATCGGTCGGGTCCCACATGCCGCCCGGAAATGCCACCTCTCCTGCATGATTATTAAGATGATTTGCACGCTGCGTTAAGACAATCTGAGGATCAGCAGCGTCGCCATGCAATGCGACTAATACAGCGGCAGAAGCACTACCTTTGTCAGGGTTTGGCTGGGTCTTGGTCAGAGGAAATTTATTTAACTGTTTTGTGATGGTTTCGAGCATTTGTGCATTATACTCATGTCTGTTAATTTTCTGAGATTTTCATGAATTTTTGTTCTCACTGCGGTCATGCCGTAACCAAACAAATACCCCAAGGGGACAACCGCGAACGCCATGTGTGTAGCAATTGTGGAATGATCCACTACGAAAACCCCAAGGTTATC
>JASLVT010000074.1 GCA_030741175.1 Porticoccaceae bacterium | reverse complement strand
GGATAAAGAGAGTCAGGTCATGAGCATGGCCTACATGTATTTGGGTGCAGAGGTGCCCTACCGAGCTGCAAAGATTATTGAGAAAGGCATGAGCGATAAAATAATTGAGCGCAATGCCAAGAATCTTGAAATACTCGGCACTGCTTGGTATCAGTCCAAAGATCTGAACAAAGCTCTAAAAGCACTTGAGAGTGCATCGAGGTTTTCTGATAAAGGCAACTTGCAGTCGCGCTTAGCAGGCATCTATTTGGATTTGGGCCGTGATAAAGAAGCCTATAAAGCATCAGTTAAGGCGGCTAAAAAAGGCGGCGTTAAACGTCCTGATGCCAACTACCTCGTGATGGGTAATGCGCTGATTAATCTGCATTGTTACAAGGACGCTATCTCTGCTTTTCAAAAGTCATTGAAAGCGGCGAAAGATAAGAAGAGCAAGCGCTATCCCAAGCAATGGATTCAGTATGCAGATGCTGAGGGGACTCGTTTAGGTAAACTACGCGATGTGGGTGCTACGGTGCCGAGTTGCAGCAAAGCCTAAGTTTGCAGAGAACTAAAAAAGCCCAGTCTAGAGACTGGGCTTTTTTATGTTCGAGTATTTTTAGTGGTATTTTCGAGACTGATTCATAGTTGCGATAAATCCCTTACAGCACCTTTGTCCGCACTGGTCGCTAGTTTGGCATAGGCTTTTAACGATGCGCTCACTTTGCGCGGTCGGTCTTGAGCAGGTTGCCAGCCCAGCTTCTCTTGCTCGGCGCGACGAGCTTCTAGTTCGGCATCGGACACCAACACGTCGATGCTGCGGTTGGGAATATCAATGCGAATAGTATCGCCTTGACGCACCAAACCAATATTACCCCCGGCGCCGGCCTCTGGCGAGACATGCCCTATTGATAAACCAGAGGTGCCACCGGAAAAACGACCGTCAGTGATCAAGGCACAGGCTTTACCCAGATTTTTTGATTTGATGTAGCTTGTGGGATAGAGCATCTCTTGCATGCCGGGACCACCGCGGGGACCTTCGTAGCGAACAATCACCACATCACCGGCTTTAACTTCATCGTTGAGGATACAGTCAACCGCTTCATCCTGACTTTCGGTAATAAATGCCGGACCCTCGAATACATGAATAGATTCGTCGACACCCGAGGTTTTCACCACACAGCCATCCGGTGCCAAATTGCCGGTGAGTACCGCTAAGCCCCCGTCGAGACTGAACGCATTGTCAATATTGCGGATACAACCGTTTTCGCGATCGGCATCGAGGGATGGCCATCTGGTGCTTTGACTAAAGGCAGTTTGTGTGGGGATCCCAGCGGGGCCGGCTTTATAAAATGTTTTTACCTCATCACTGACATTGCCACTGACGATATCCCATTTATCCAAGGCCTCCTGCATACTTGCTGAGTGCACTGTGGGTAAATCGCCATGAATTAAGCCGGCACGGTTCAGCTCTGCCATGATGCCCATAATGCCGCCGGCACGATGGACATCCTCAATATGGTATTCGGGAGTGTTGGGTGCCACTTTACATAACTGGGGTACCTGCCGCGACAGGCGATCAATGTCGCCCATATCAAAGTCGATGCCGGCCTCCTGCACAGCAGCCAATAGATGGAGGATAGTATTGGTTGAGCCGCCCATACAGATATCCAATGTCATGGCATTTTCAAACGCTTTGAAGTTAGCAATCGAACGGGGGAGCACCGAGTAGTCGTCCTGCTCATAATGTTGGCGCGCCATCTTAACGATGGTGCGGCCAGCCTCTTGAAACAGCTCACGTCGATCGGAATGGGTCGCCAACACAGTGCCATTACCCGGTAGAGACAACCCTAGCGCCTCCGTCAAACAATTCATTGAATTGGCAGTAAACATTCCTGAACAGGAACCACAGGTTGGGCAGGCCGAACGCTCGTACTCAGCGACTTGGTCATCGCTGGCGTTGTCATCAACCGCAATAACCATCGCATCTACCAGATCGAGTTTGTGGTCAGCCAGCTTGGTTTTACCTGCCTCCATTGGGCCGCCGGAGACAAAGATCACTGGAATATTAAGACGCATTGCCGCCATCAACATGCCGGGAGTAATTTTGTCGCAGTTAGAGATACATACCAGAGCATCAGCACAATGAGCATTGACCATGTATTCTACAGAGTCGGCAATCACATCTCGCGATGGCAGTGAGTAGAGCATACCGTCATGCCCCATGGCGATGCCATCATCGACGGCGATGGTGTGAAATTCGCGGGCAATACCGCCGGCTTTAGCAATCTCTGCAGCGACTAAATCACCCATATCCTTAAGATGTACATGGCCAGGAACAAACTGAGTATAGCTATTAGCGATGGCGATCATCGGTTTGTTAAAGTCATCATCCTGCATACCGGTTGCGCGCCATAAAGCACGGGCACCGGCCATATTGCGACCCTGAGTAGTAGTATGAGAGCGATACTTAGGCATCAAATTTTCCTTGTCCAATTCTCTAGTTGCACGACAGAGCTATATTTTAGATAGTTCTGCTAAATATTCTGGATTTACGCTGATAATTATAAAGCGATTGTTTTTGTGATGGCAGATCACTCAGGTTGGCCTCTGTGAAGCCTTTTTCGATAAACCAGTGGGCGGTCTGAGTCGTCAGCACAAATAATTTATCCAACCCCTGCTGCTGTGCATTGGTCACAATGGCGTCAAATAATCTCGATGCGATGCCCTGACCATGAAATTCTGGATGAGTAGCAACGCAGGCCAACTCACCACTGCCCTGCTCCGAGGTAGGATACAGCGCCGCACAGCCCAGCAGTAATCCCTCGGGATGAACCACCACCATAAAGCGTGAAATCTCGGTCTCCAACAGCTCTCGTGAGCGCTTTACCAGAATTTCTTTTTCTTCCAGAGGGCCAATAAGATTGAGAATGCCACCGACGTCATCAATAGTCGCAGGCCTAATGACTTCTTTATGATTTCTCATTAATAGCGTGCCGCTGCCGTCACGGGTAAAAAGTTCTGTCAGCAAGCCACCATCAATTTCACAGCCGACCACATGCACTCTATCAACACCATGACAACAGGCTTGCTTGGCTGAATTTAAAAGCTGCTGTTGGGGCAGCGGCGATGATGTCATGAGATCCTCAAGCTCGGAAAGAGATAGACTGCGCACGAGATCCGCGCCATCGAGAATACCTTCCGCTCGGCCCACTAGAATAAGCTTCTCTGCATTGAGTGCAATAGCTGTCTGCGCGGCAACCTCTTGATAACTTAGATTAAAGGTTTCACCGGTAGGCGAAAACCCCAATGGCGATAACAAGACCATCGCTCCATCAATCAGTTGATTTTCAATGGCTGTAGCGTCGATACGGCGGATCTCACCGGTACGCTGAAAGTCAACACCATCTCGCACACCCACTGGTTTAGCAGTGATAAAATTGCCGCCCAGCACACGAATTTTAGCGCCATGCATAGGCGAGTTTGGTAAGCCCATGCTGAGTTCAGATTCAATTTGCAGTCTTGTGCTACCCACAGCTTCTTTTACGCAGAGCATACCTTCGGCGCTAGTAATGCGGATACCATCATGAAAGTCTGAGGTGATTCCCGACAACGCTAAACGCTGATCAATCTGAGGGCGCGCGCCGTGCACCAGTACTACCCGAATACCCAGACTCTGCAGTAACGCAATATCATGCAGGGTACTGTGAAAATTACCCAGCGAGACGGCATCACCCTCAAGAGCGATAACGAATGTTTTGCCTCGGTGGGCATGGATGTAAGGAGAGGTCTGACGAAAGAACTCTACATAGCTATGTCTATTCATGCTGAGATTATACCATGCGTTGCCCCACAAACAGCCCTGTAGATTCTGCGCTAGCAGTTAGTTTCTCCCTGTCTAGTTGTTGTATCAGTATTATCGGTACTGTCAGTAGTTCAGACCCAGTTTAAATGGCCTGATTTTGTTTGATTCAATTGAGTTGTTCTTTGATACACCAACCACAAGTATCTACTAAGACAATGTTTGTTTAGAATATTAAAGAGAGGCATGCCCTGAGTAATAGGGTCCCTAGAAATAAAGTTCCATTGCTGGCAGTTAGTCCGTGAAAGCCAAGCGGGCGCTGCGCGCTATATTAACCATGGGTTGATGATGACAAAAGAGCAATCAGTATTACTGGACGACGCCTATCAATGTCATCTTGATCATTATAAGAGCGTTGACCCTGATCCGGCTTGGCTACAGCAGCAATTGCAAGACCCTCAGTTTGCGACTGACTTAAAGTTGCTATGGAGCTGTAGTGATTTTGCTGCGACTCAGGCGGCAATGGATCCTATAGCATTTAAAGCGTTGGTTGATTCCGGTGATTTACTACGCAGTTATGGGGTAAATGACTATTGTCAAGCGTTAGAGTCTCAACTGGATAACGAGTGCTCAGAGCAGCAGCTTATCGTGCAACTGCGACATTTTCGACGTCGAGAAATGTTGCGTATTGTGTGGCGCGATTTCACCCGTCGGGCTCCTATGCTTGAAACGACCAGAGATGCAACGCTATTGGCGGAAGCCTGTATCAATGCAGCCTTAGCACGGTTACACCCCATAACTGTGAGCGAACTGGGTAGGCCTGTAGATGCCTCAGGCAACGAGCAGCACCTACTGGTGATCGCCATGGGCAAAATGGGAGCCTATGAACTTAATATTTCCTCAGATATCGATCTGATCTTTGTCTATCCGGATGCGGGTCAGACTATTGATGCCCGTAAAAGCGTGACCAATCAGGAATTTTTTACTCGACTGGGGCAAAGGCTCATTGCCGTCTTAGATAAACACAGTGTCGACGGCTTTGTCTTTCGTGTTGATATGCGATTGAGGCCCTATGGACAGAGCGGCGGTTTGGTCATGAACTTTGCCGCGCTGGAAGAGTATTTGTTAACCCAGGGGCGTGACTGGGAACGCTACGCAATGATTAAGGCGCGAGTAGTGGCTGGCGATGCTGATGCTGCAGAGGATTTGGCACTGATACTCCAGCCCTTTGTCTACCGCAAGTATCTTGATTATGGCTCCATTGACGCGCTGCGAGATCTAAAGCGCAGTATCGTTCGTGAAGTGACTCGCAAAGGTATGCAGGACAATATCAAATTGGGTTCGGGAGGAATTCGGGAAGTTGAATTTATCGCCCAGACATTCCAGTTAATTCGAGGTGGGAAAAACCAAGCATTACAAACGCAGTCTCTGCATAGTGCATTAGAGGTATTGGTCGAAGAGGGACTAATGGAGCCTGCTGAACAACAAAATCTCTGTGCGGCTTATGAGTTCTTGCGCAACACAGAGCATGTGTTGCAGGGCATCGCTGACAAGCAGACGCAACAGTTGCCAGTGGATGAGTTGGGTCAGGCGCGTTTGGCACGGGTTATGGGCCACACCAGCTATGAGGATTTTTATGCTGAGTTAACAGATTACCGTCAGCTAGTCAGTCAGAGTTTTGCCGCGATTATCAGTGCCCCAAACACCGCTGAGGATGCAACGAGCTCAGTGAATGATGCGGCCATAGAATGGCTACACAATCCAGATGTTGAGCATATTCACCAGTACCTTGAGCAACTTGGCTATGAGCAATGTCAGCGACACGCGGATCGATTGATAGACTTTTATCAGTCAAAAGCGCTTAAAGTGCTCGGTGATTTACCTCGCTCAAGACTGAACAAGCTGATGCCTATGGTGTTGCAGGTGTGCGTCGATCACAGTGATGACACATTGTCGCGAGTACTGACATTGCTTGAAGAAATATTACGGCGCAGTGCTTACCTTGCTCTGTTGGTTGAAAACACTCAGGCTCTTGAGCAACTGTGTCTGCTCTGTGATCGCAGCAGTTGGATTGCTAATGAGTTAGCCACTTATCCGGCACTGCTAGATGAATTATTGGATCCGCGCACCCTGTATACCGCCCCAGAGAAACCATTTCTGCGTGATCAGTTGCGACAACAGACAATGCGTGTGAGCACTGATGATATGGAACAGCAGATGGAAGTGATCCGCTATTTCTGCCGCTCTTTTACCCTGCGAGCCGCTGCTTGTGAAGTGACCGGTGCGCTGCCATTAATGCAAGTCAGTGATTACCTAACATGGATTGCAGAGGTCGTCGTTGAGCATGTAACCCATGTTGCTTGGGATCAGTTGCAGGTCACCTATGGCGCGCCGCTCACTAATCAAACATCCTCTGCGCAGACCCCGGGGTTTGTTGTGGTTGCCTACGGCAAGATGGGCGGACTCGAAATGGGTTACAAATCAGATTTAGATTTGGTATTTCTTCACAATGCTCAGCCCAATCAGGTTACAGCGGGTCCGAGAAGTATTGATGCGAGTACTTTTTTTATTCGTCTGGGTCAGCGAATTATTCATTTACTATCGACCGCAACAGCATCGGGGATGGCGTATGAAATCGATATGCGCCTAAGGCCTTCGGGAAATTCTGGGTTATTAGTTTCAAGCCTTGTAGCCTTTGAGCAATACCAACAGACTCAGGCATGGACTTGGGAGCATCAGGCGTTAGTGCGTGCCAGAGCGGTCGCTGGGGATGAAAGCTTGGCAGCAGCGTTTGAAGCGGTGCGAAAAAACACCTTGCAGCGCAAACGAGATGTGTCTGTTTTAGCTACAGAAGTGCAAGAAATGCGCGAAAAAATGCGTAAACACCTGGGC
>JASLVT010000073.1 GCA_030741175.1 Porticoccaceae bacterium | reverse complement strand
GCCCAGGGATAAACGCCGGATTCAAGTCGCGATAACATCACAGAATGCCACTCAATACCCTGAGGTCGCAGATAGCGCTTAACCGATGCTTCCGAGGCATCTGCCGCAATCACTAAATGAGCCTGTGCATCAGGCAATAGTTGTAACAGGCTATTACTATGACTCTCCACGTCCTCTCCAGGGGTGTCGACGATAATAAGCTTTCGATCCTCCAGTTCCTGTAAAAGCTGCTCAAGCATCTCTGTGCTATTGGCACGAAAGGTTTCCACGCCAGCTTGCGCGCCCACCAGCTGTGACTGATTCCAGGCGCCGAATCGATTGTCGTTAAAGCTGATAATAGCCACCTGATGCTCGCCATGGAGCAGCGCACCTTGCTTAGCCAGTCTGCCCGCCATCAATGTTTTACCGGATCCAGAGCCGCCGGCAATGACATGGATACCCTGCATATCATCTAGCAAATTCACGTCAGGGATGCTGTTACCAAGGACGTCATTTATAGCGTTCAATGCATCAGTCATATCGGCATTTTGATTGATCGTATCTGTGACCAAAGCACGCAATCCAATAGGCATGCCGGTCTCATTAAAGGCTTCAATCAAGGGGCGCATCTCATCCGCAACGGAGTGCATGCCGCTCCATGCATCAAGCTGTTGCGCCAACTTAAATTCATTGCGCATTACGGCGAGCTCTTGTTTCACTAGATCAACAATTTCTCGTGCCTTCAAATTGTCACGATCTTCCGCAAGTCGATTATCATCGGTTTGCTGTTCAACGGAGACTTGGCGTTCAAGCTCTCGCTTAAATTGCTCATTGGTATCTTCAGTAAACTCCTCAATAAGCTGGGCAGTAAGATCCTCTGGCAACTTAGTCTGTGCAGTATTGTCTCCAGTGCTTCTAAAAATTTGTGATTCCATCACATCATCGAAGCTGGGCATATCACCGAGAGCGACCCGCGGCTCCTGAAGCCGTGGCACCTGAAGTTCATTCAGTGCCTCGTCCGATTGCGCAGCCAAGTCAATGGCGACAATAATTTCTGTTTGGTCTTTAGCCTTCTTATTGGATACCACCAATGCATCATTGCCATAGAGCTGAATGACTTTCTCCATCGCACTGCGGCTGTCCGCGGCTAAAACTCTCTGTAGTTCCATTTCTTCTTACCTCAGATTAATTGGTGTTATCAACCGCCACAGTGGCAACGACTTTTACTGCCTGATCATCAGGTATTTCACTGTAGGACAGCACGGTTAGGTCGCTAAGGCGGTGTTTAATAATTTTTGCCAACCAGGGACGAATACCCGGCGATACAACAAGCACTGCGGGGTGGCCCTGATTTTCAACTTCTTGTGTATTTTCGGCGAGCGCTTTGAATAGGCTCTCCGCTAATTTTGGCTCGATAACCAGTCCCTGGTTGCTACTGCTTTGTTGCAAGACATTGTGTAGCATCTGCTCAAGGGAAGGATCCAGAGTGATCACAGGTAGGTTATCGTTTACATCAATCAGGCTCTGCACAATCATGCGACCAAGTCTTGGTCGCACTGCGGCAGTGAGGTCATCCGCATCCTGTGTGCGGCCACTCTCTGTGGACAGTACCTCAATAATGGTGCGCATATCGCGCACCGAGACAGATTCGTCGAGAATATTTTGTAGTACCTTGGTAATGGTCGCCAAAGGTAATTTGCCTGGCACCAGATCCTCAACTAGTTTAGGTGATCGGCCAGCAACCTTATCCAGCAACTGTTGTGTCTCGTCGTGACTCAATAGTTCCGCAGCATTATCACGCAATAAAGTATTGAGATGGGTCGCAATAGCAGTAGCGGCGTCGACCACGGTATAACCTAATGTGCGCGCATAATCACGTTGTGAAGGTTCTATCCAAACAGCATCGAGACCAAAGGCAGGTTCTTTTGTCGGTATACCCTCGAGCGAGCCATGAACATGGCCGGGATTGATGGCCATTTCGCGGCCAACTTTAATGTCACCTTTGCCTCGGACCACGCCATTCATCACAATATGGTATGTGTCTGGTGCTAAATCCAAGTTATCGCGGATGCGAATAGGTTGCACTAGAAAACCCAGTTCGGCAGAAAGCTTTTTACGTACGCCCTTGACGCGTGGCAGCAATTGGCCGCCTGTTTCCGGATTGACCAATGGAATCAGGCCATAGCCGATATCGAGGCCGACCAAGTCGACTTGATCTACATCATCCCAGTTAAGTTCTTCCTTATTGGCTTTATCGGCCGCGCTTTGCCGTAAGCTTTCAGCATCGTCTTGTCTGGCTAATTTACTCGCGCTCTGAGATAGCATTATGCCGAGGCCAGCGACAGCACCACCTAAGGTGAGAAACACCATATGGGGCATGCCAGGGACTAAGCCCAGTAACATTAGAATGCCGGCGGCGACAAACATCGCCATGGGATTATTTAGTTGCGTCTTAGCCTGTTCGGTCATCGACTCAGAGGTCGTGACTCGCGTCACAATAATAGCAGTGGATAGTGACAATAGTAGCGAGGGGATCTGGGCGACCAAGCCATCACCAATGGTCAGTAGCACGTAGATTCGACCGGCCTCAGCAAAAGTTAGGTCATGTTGCGATAGCCCGATTGTTAGACCGCCGATAATGTTAATCAGCAGAATAAGAAGGCCAGCAATGGCATCACCGCGCACGAATTTGGAGGCACCATCCATTGAGCCAAAGAAATCGGATTCTTGAGAAATCTCCTCGCGACGAGCTTTAGCTGTGGCCTGATCGATAACGCCGGCATTTAAATCGGCATCGATGGCCATTTGTTTGCCGGGCATCGCATCCAATGTAAAGCGCGCTATCACCTCTGATACTCGGCCAGCACCTTTGGTCACAACGATAAAGTTAATAATCATGAGGATGGAAAAGATAATAAAGCCGACCAGATAGTTACCACCGATAACAAACTCACCGAAAGCTTCGATAACCTTACCGGCAGCATCTGGGCCTTCATGCCCTTTTACTAGCACTAAACGTGTCGATGCCACGTTAAGTGCGAGCCTAAGCATGGTCGCCATCAACAAGATGGCGGGAAATGAACTGAAATCCAGTGGTTTGGAGCTATTGATGGCGATCATAATGATGATCAGCCCAACAACAATGTTAAAAGTAAACAGGAAGTCCAATAGAAATGCCGGTAAGGGCAGTACTAGCATTGAAATAATCAACAAAACTAGAAAGGGAATTCCCAATCCAGAGAGTTCGATTTTTGACAGGTCCTGTCGTAGGTTTGACAGTGTTGCAATAGCCATTCAATAAAAACCTTATAAAAAACAACAAGTTAAGTTTTTTGCTTTATGACGAAATCTGTTTAATTCCGCCGTTTATGAGTAGAGGAGCAAAAACTGTGCCAGACAGGCTGTTGAGGGATTAGTTTGATCGTTGTGGCGTATCGGTTTTACTGTGATTCGGTCTAAAGCCTAGCCTATTTGTGCCGATAGAATGGATAGCAAGACATTTACGACGATTGCCCTTTACCTTGCGCGGAGGCGACAGTCGACAACCCTTTTTATAAAAACGGTAGGATGAGCAATGACGATAATCTTTACAAAGCAGTTTGCTAAGGGCCTGAACCGACTATCTGCTGTAATGGCGACGAGCCTATTGAGTCTGATGATTGGAGGTTGTGCCACCACCGCTGACCAGTACAGCGATGCGATGGTCGACAATATCATTCATAAGCAAGAGAGTATTATGGCCACCGGCTATGCGGTGATCAGTGTCCAGCCGCATGACAACCCTGCTCAGCAGCGGCTGTTGTCGATTCGCGCATCAAAATTGGATGCATACCGCTCATTGATAGAGCAAGTCTACGGGCAGTATTTGGATGCCAATACCACAGTTGCTGAAATGGTGGTGGAAAGCGATGCCTTTAAAGCGCGGGTACATGGTGTGATTTACGGGGCAGAGTTGGAGAGTATCTCGCCTGTTGGTGACGATACCTATGAAACGACGTTAAGTCTGGATCGAGAAATTGTTGACGATCTCCGCGTGCTCTATTTAGAGGCGCTGGAACATGGCAAAGGCGCGTAACATTCCATGTTAGGTAAGAGTCAAATCTTATTAATGGCGGGGACAATTAACTGCCTGTGTCGGTATTTTCTGCTGCTAGTGCTTTTTAGCTCTTCTCAGGCAACAGCAGAGAATCAAACAGCATTGGCCAAATTAGAGGCGGTGAAGCAGGCACTTGTTGACCTTGCACTAGGTACAGAAGTGACACTTGGAAGTGCCGCTTACCTTGATAGCAATGGCGCTTTACACGAGACCTCTGTGATTTCCACAAATACAAAAGTCCGTGGCATCCGTGTGCTGTCTTATCTGCAAGACGCTGGGATAACCACTGCCAGGGTGGACGCTAGCATGCTCTCTGATACCAGCTGTCCGGGTTATCGAGCTGGAATACGTCGCCAAGCAACGGTCAGGGTTGCCTTTGATCCAGTCAACGCAAGTCCTAACCAACGTGCTGGTGATCATTATTTCAACGAATTATTAACATTGGCAGAACAGACTCTTATGTCGGCACTATCCTCATCGCCAGATTGGGCTGTTCAATCTGAAACGCGCTATGCCAACACTTATGAGGCGATGACCTATGGCAGTGCTGCCGATCATGTGCCCTATCGCTTTGATATCTTGTTTCGTGACCGCTCGCCGGTGAAAGACCTAGACTACTATTCGCAGCGAATCATTGATCATGGTAAGCGCAGCGGTAATCAGGCAATAAATTGGTTGCTCGATGAGCGCCCAGTAATGGCCACCTATGAGCATTGGCCCGACAAGGCGCTTGAATATGAGTTGCGGCTGATTGATCGTATCACCGGACAACCGCTTTGGAGTGAAACGCGCCCGTTGCACTACCCCAAGGTGGCGCGAGGTTATAGCAAGACGGCCCTGCCGGTTGATTTTAAACGTCAGGTGCAAGTGGCTACTGATGGGTTAATAAATCAAGTAACAGACAATATGTACTGCTATGCCCAAGCATACAGGCTCACACCAATTGCCGGCGACAGTAAACATGTCGAGATTAATGCAGGACGAGTCGCCGGTATCAAGGAAGGTGACCAGTTTTTATTAACAGATGATGCCAGACTATTAGATCGCGCTGTCAGCCCTGGTGGTTTGGAGATGCTGGCGCTGGCGCAAGTGGTCTCGGTGCGGGCACACAGTGCTTCATTGAGATTAATGGCTGGTCCTGAGAATCAGGCGTCATCAAATTTTAACAATCGCGTTGCTGTGCATCTGTAGACGCAGCAATAGCAGGGGATAGAACAATGCGAAGGTTACAAGAACAAATGATGTCGGGAATGGAAAAGGTGCGAAGAATTTTCTTGGTAGCGATTATTTCTGCCATCGCGACGGCATTGCTAGCCGCTTTTGCTGCGGGCACCGCTCATGCTAACCCAACGGCAAATTTTGCTAACATGACGGACTCCAAGAAGGCGTTGGCAAGGTTGGTCAAGGATATAGACCTGTTGCGCCCAGCACTGGCTGCGAAGTCTGAGGAGGCGGTTGATGGCTATTATTTAATCCGCCGCGGGGACACCCTAAATGGCATTATCGCCAAAACTTTGCCTGATGTACCGTTACGCAAACAGATCTTACAGCAAGCAATTGTTCTGGCTAACCCCCATGCGTTTAAGCGTAAAAATCCCAATTGGATGTATGCGGATAAGCGTATTAAATTGCCAGGTCCCGAAGAAATACATCGTGTGATTTTTACCCAGTCCAGAGTTAAACTGGATAAAGCGAAAAGTACGCGTGAAGAACGCAAATCCTGGGTGCATTATCCCTAAAAAAGATGGCGCCTTAACATAAAGGTAATCATTTGCTAGGCCCAGAGCTGCTAAATTTTGCCGCTAAGCCGACTCCAATTTTTTTGGAGGGATTAGTGGCGATTCGCGTTTCTGAGAAAATGGCTAGAGACCTTGGCCTAAGAGACAATCAAGTGATTCGAGGCGTGATTGAGAATCGAGGCGATTTGCTCAAATTAATCATAAATAATCGTGAGATTAATTGGGCGGGTAGCAAACGGTTTAAGCCGGGCGATCGCATTGATTTTCGCGTTGAAAGCTCGGTCTATGGACGAGTATTAAAACCCATTTCCAATGCACCATTGTCAACGGTTGCGCCAGCAACCGCTCCTTCGCCAAGGCTGCTGAGTTTACTTTATCGTCCTGCAGAGCCACAGGCAGTAACCGAGCTACTTAAGCCGACCACACTTAGTGCACTGTTAACGCAGCTGGATGCCAGTACTCAGCATCAAAAGCTGAATTATGTAATGCAAAGCATGGCTCGACTGACGCCTGAGATGATCAAGGTAGGATTACTTCAGTCTGGGCTGTTTGGCGAATTCTTACTGGGTTCGCAAAATCATACAGGTCCAGATCTAAAACAATGGTTACGGAGTCTTTTGCGGGTTGCGGCTCAGTCCCAAAGCCAACTCAGTGTTGATCTCGAACGTGCCATAGATCATCTGGAAGGTCGCCAATTGGACAGTCTACAGGCGCAACAGAACCGAGAGCTGAGTTACAGTTTTACCCTACCTTTTGCCGATGCCAATCCTGTAGAAGTGCAATTTGAGCGGGGTCGAAATGATGCTGGAGAAGGAGAGGCAGATTGGGTAATCAATCTGCACACCGACAGCGCCGAGTTGGGCGAATTATGGCTGAAAACAACGCTGCGCTCGGATAA
>JASLVT010000072.1 GCA_030741175.1 Porticoccaceae bacterium | reverse complement strand
CCAAGCATGGTTTCTACTAAATCCTCCATCGTGGCAATACCCAGTGGGTCGCCATATTCATTGAGTATCAAGCTGACAGGTATACGTTCACTCACCATTTTTTGCATCAAATCTGGCAGGGGCTGGCTCTCCAACACACTAATAAAATTATGCTTGAGTTCATTGAGCTCGGTCTCGGGGCGACCTTGTGCCGATTCTTTGTAGATTTCATCCTTGCGCACAAAGCCAATAAAGTCATCACCATGCTCGGCAAAAATCGGAATACGGGAGAATCGCATTGATGGGTCAGTCGGAGAAATATCGCCCACGCATGTATCTGCAGACAATGTGGCGATAACTATGCGTGGAGTCATCACATCTTTAGCGACCAACCCCCGAAAGGCGAGTAGCGCACTGATCGCATTGGCTTCCTCTGCATCAATAACGCCCTCTTGGCGGCCTACCTTCGCTAGCGTGTAAAAGTCTTCTCTAGAGAGAGTTGTTGCTTCGGTATCAGATGCTATCCACCCGGTGATACTCTTGGCACCCACGACCAGCGGGTACATGGACCATTGCACCCAACGCAAGATATGGGCGCAGGCAGGCGCTAACTGTTGCCAATAACGGGCACCAAGGGTTTTAGGAATAATCTCCGAAAAAATAAGGATTAATAGGGTAAGAACAGCAGAGATAATGCCGAAGTAAACCTCTCCAAACAGCAGGGTAGCCTGAGCTCCGGCGCCTGCGGCACCCACGGTATGAGCAATGGTATTAAGGGATAAAATCGCGGCTAATGGTTTATCGACATCCTGCTTGAACTCGCGCCACAGCGCGCCAACTTTCGGGCGCTTCTCCTCAAGGCTTGCCAAGTAGGTGGGCGTCAGCGACAGCAGTGTTGCCTCCAAAATGGAACAGAGAAAAGAAACACCGAGTGCCAAGAAGATATAGGACGCTAATAAGGCCAATTAAATATCCTCAGATAACCGGAATTTGCTGTGTAACTGCTGTATCCATGAGTGAAGTATCACTCAATCTCATCCTGTATTCAAACAAGATGGGTGGCTACCTCTCTATACGGCCTTGCTGATGTTATTTTCCCGCTGAAGTATTAGTCTAATTCAGCAATCCGTGGGTCATTTGGATAAATCCATTCATCGCCAATCACTTGCTGCACACGCAATTCTTCAGGAATTTTATCAATACCGATCATACGATCCGCCGCTTGATTCCAGTGATAGATACGCGCCTCTTGATAACTGAGTGGTACACCATCAAAGCCATAAGACTCCATTGACTGCTGAATTTTCTCGCCAAACTCCATGTCTTCAATCAGCACATCACATAATTCCTTGCCATCGTTCTTTGTCCATAGATCGGGCTTCTTGCCCTCTTCCCATGGCGGCGCCATCGTCCAAGTCTCTAAACGACACTTATTGATGCCATTAGGCCAGAACAACAGCGGTGGTATCAGAAACTGATTTAAAGGAGACACCCAGTTAGGAAAAATGCCATAGGACTGGGTGCAGGTACGCGCTATTTCACCAACAGTGTCTGTCTGAGCGATGTCCAATGAAATATCAACCGCTCCTAGGTTTGATTTACCTTTGCGGTTTGGCGCTATCATACGACCATGGCCATTAGCATATAAGGTGTTCACATTGCGGCGATCATCCAGAACTGGAGACACTGTATTGGCATGGATAGTGCGCACATGATAAACCTCAGTATTGGCTTCCATTGCAATTTTCCAGTTGCAATTAAGGTCGAAAATGTCACGAGACGCTAGTCGACATTTGCCAAACTGAAACTCTTCCCACTCATCGGCTATTGGGCCAAGCCATTCTAGTAATGTCGGAGCCTCTGCATCGAAGTTAACAAATATCAGATTACCATACCGCTCACATCGCACTGTTTTCAGTCCCCGACATGACATATCAAGCCCGCGGAAATCTTCTGGATCGCGAATACCTTTCAGCTCACCTTCATGGTCATATGTCCAACCATGGTAGCGACAGGTAAGGCGTCGCGCACGTCCTTGCTGCTTGGTCACTACCGGCGCACCGCGGTGGCTACAGGTGTTATAAAATGCGTTAACTTCGCCGCTTTCTGCATGGACAATAACCACGGGCTGCCCAGCATTCTCCCAACGCATAAAGCACCCTGGCTCCGGTATCTCATCAATATGGGCGGCCAGTAACCAAGACTTGCGCCATATATGTGCTTTCTCTAACTCAAAGAAACGCGCATCAACATAGCGCCCCGCAGGAATATCCGGTAGAACTGGAAAGCTCTTGGGCGGCTCTGTTCTCGCCGCCTCATATTCCATTAATTTGCGTAGAGTTTGAATTGTCTTTGGTGTCATCATAAGTCATCTCCTCATCAAGCAGGCTCTAAGTCCAACCAGAGGTGGTGAAAGCCTCTTAACATGGTTGAATACGTGCGCTCATTTTCAGCCTCTGGGCTATGACTTATCGAGCGATAACGATTTAATAACCCTTGAATTGCGTATTTTGCCTCTATACGCGCTAAAGGGGCGCCAATACAAAAATGAATGCCGTGACCAAAACTGTGATGATCTCTGCCCTCACGATCAAGGCGAAATTGTTCCGGATTCTCGTAATGCCTTGGGTCACGGTTGGCAGAGCCCATAAAGGCATAGACCCGCTCCCCCGCTTTAACCGTCTGGCCGTGGAATTCGACATCGCGCGTTGCTTTGCGATTAATCCATTGGACTGGCGCGTCAAAGCGCAGAATCTCCTCAATGGCCGCATCTATCTTGTCGGGATTCTCCCGCAACTCGGCCCACAGATGAGGCTCATCGGCTATGACATTGAGAAGACTCGACAACAAGTTAGTGGTAGTCTCATTACCCGCGATTAATAGTAGTATGCAGTATCCAACAATATCTTGGTCACTCATCTTCTGACCATCAACCTCTGTATGTACTGCTTTACTAATCAAATCCTCACCTGGATTTTCACGTCGATCGGGAATCAAGGACTGAAAAAAACCAGCCATCTCCATGACATCGGGCATACGATCAGCTAAATCCGTGGCCTCGCCGGAGGCGGTGAGCGCATCTGACCAGCGCTTAAAATCATTTTTTAGTGCTGGAGGAATGCCCATCATCTGTGCAATTACTGAGACTGGCAATGGCATAGTAAACTCAGTAGTAATATCAACGGGGGAACGGCTATCTATCGTATCCAGTAAATCATTCACTAAGTCCGCGATCTCCTGCTCCATCAACTTCATAGCGCGGCTGGTAAAAGACTTATTAACGATGGCACGCAGTTGCGTATGCCTTGGAGGATCATCAGTCAACATAGGCAATGACATCGCCTGTGTTTCACCTTCTCCCATCGATTTAGAAGAAAATGTCTGAGCGTCTTTGAGGATTGTGCGTACATCATCATAGCGACTCAGAACCCAACCACGTATATGACCGTCGGACCACCAGATTGGCTTTTCATCACGCCACTGTTGATAAAATGGGTATGGGTCAGCAAGAAGCTTCTTATCATCAAGATTCATGGAATCGTCTCCTTTAATGCTTGGCCAAAAGTATAACACGTTGTAATATTTGTCAATATATAACCATGGAATGAAATAATATGAGTAACACCGCAACCATATTGCCCAGAACGGTCTACTCGTCACCGCGCCAACAGCAACGCCAACATCGCATTCTCACGGTGGTACGCGAGCAGATCAGTGCAAAAGGCTACGATGGCATTAATATGCGCGAAATTGCGGCTATCAGCGGGGTTGCTCCTAAAACTCTCTATAATCTGTATGGCAGTAAAGATGAGCTGTTATTAGCCGCTGTAGATGAACTTTTACATGAGGTACGCCGTCAAGAAAGCGCTATGGTTGCCGAACAGGGAGTAATGAGATACTTGGCTCACACTGAGTCAATTGCCAGACAAATTATTTCCACGCCGGCCTATGCGGACACCATGGCAAGAACATTATTTCAGGTAGGGCGAGATCACCCCTTGGTCGATCTACTGTTGGGCAACGCCGTTCGTCTAGCCCAAGATAATTTGCAACAGGCTCAACTTAAAGAGGAACTGAAGGAAACCATTGAACTAGCGGAGATTGCCCAGACGTTGGTGAGTCATCAATGGGGTATTGTGCTGCTTTGGAATAAGGGCATCATCTCATCAGAATCACTCCCCAGTATTATGCAGCGAAGCAACTTACTGGTGCTTATTCCACTGTGTAAAGGCAAGTGTCGAGAAAATCTTGAGCAACAATTATCTCTTCTCTGATCACGGCACTAGTCTTGGAGCAATATCGACTTGTGGCAATCTGTTACTGAGAGAGTTCGGGTAATCTGGCAGGGTTATGTTTATCGAGAAATATATTCACCGCATCCAGCAGTTGTAGGCGGGTTGTACTATCTGAAAGCCAGTGATCCTCACCTTTTAGCTTGATAAATTCAACATCCTTTTTGGCTTTTTTCAACGCTTTATACATTAGGTTACTTTGCTTTATCGGCACTACAGTATCATGTTTTCCATGAACAAGAAGCACCGGTGCTTGGAATTTTTCTGCCGCATTAATTGGCGATATTAACCTTAAATTTTTTATATCAGAAGCACCCATACTGTTTTCCCAATAGCTAATCACCCAGTGGTTACCTCCTTTAAGGTATTTCTCTGTTTTAAGCATCAGTGGCAAATCGGAGACAGCCGCAACGGCAATCACACAGCGATACAGATCAGGTGTAAAAGCACCGCCGGCCAAGGCAGAGTAACCTCCGTAGGAGGCGCCCATAATACAAACCCGATCGGGATCAACATAACCAGCCTTTACTAAAGCAGCGACGGCATCTGATACGTCATCTTGCATTTTCTTACCCCACTCTCCATAACCACTATCACGCAACGCAAAGCCAAAACCATTAGAGCCTCTAAAGTTAGGTTGTAATACCATATAACCCTTGGCAGCCAAGTATTGTGCAAGCCAGTGAAACTGCAAACTATCGTGATATTCTGGACCACCATGAGGAAGCGCAATCAGAGGCAGATTTTTCCGCTTACTGGTGTCCGTTGGCAGGGTAAGAATTGACGGAATCTTAACGCCATCCCGAGCTTTTATGTTTACAGCCCTGATTTCACCGATCGCCTCTACTGCGGGATATTGAGACATTAAGTTTAGAAGCTTGTTGTTTCTACGATCATAAATTTTATAAGCACCGGCACCATCATTACCGCTGACCAATATTAACCATTGAGTATGATCTGATGTATGACTTAGATAGTGAACGCTATTATCTGAAAAAGAGGATGTCAGCAAATCGAAAATTTTATTATCTTCGACCTCTAAAAAATCGTAAACTGGTACAAATCCGCTATATTTTACAGCGACCAACTGCCGATTGATATCGGTAATAACATTGCTTATATCAGTCTCTTCGCGCTGATATATGGGCCCCTGAATATCTCCATTAGAGAGCTCAATTGAAAAAATTGCGGTGTGATTGGCTAAACCGTCTTCGAACAGTAACCGAGAACCATTATGAGAGACTGCTTGAAAACTAGTTTCAGGAACACTGGTTTGTTTTTCAAAAATGAGCTGCCATTCCCCTGAAGTTTTTGAAAACACCTGATGCTTACTTTCACGATTATCAAAGTCCTCTCTCGCTAAAACCTGTCCCCTTTTATCTACAAACCAATCTATAGTGTTCCGGTTACCCCTAGCATAAACTTTACCCCTTCCAGTTTCGAGACTAACGCGGTAGAGATCCATTCGAAAAGACGTATATATATTTCCAGTATATGCCGCCATATAGAGCTCGTTTGTAGCGGCATTCAAGCCTACGATATTGGTGAGACTCTGAGCGGGATACAAGCCCTTTGTTTGCGCTAAAAGTACTTTGATCTTTTGTGATGTTAAGTTGTATACAAAGGCATTGGCCTGTTCAAATGAACCTCTGATTTGCGCCATTCTTTTATGCTTTGAATTTAAAAGAATGACATGATTATTAGAGGCAAAGAAGATATGTCTGGCGTTGTATTTGTCGGCGTTAAAACCACCCACCATCCTAAGCGTTTTCGCGTCGCGAACTACAAAAAAATCCTGTGTGCCCTTGCGTTGAATCAGAGCTATGTGTTTGCCATCTGGCGATATGGAAACTGAGCGATACTGTGGTAAAAGGCCATAATGTTCTATATCAGGCTGAGCCATGGTCATTTCAGTTGCAGATACCACTACACTCAGACAACTGGCAACAATAAGGTATGCAATCAATAAAGATAGACGACTAACTCTTTGGAGAACAAAAATCATCTCTGACGTTCCCTTCCATGTTTATTTATTGTCGAATAAATAGTAACCAATTTCGAAAAAATGCTCCACCTCAAATTTCCATAGACAACCCATAGGATTCGATCAAGTGATAACTTTTGTCTATTAAGAATATTGCATCTAGAGAAAAAACCGGCCAGAAGAAGTTCCTCTCGCATTCCATCGAGAACCCTTCATCAAATCAAAATAGGAGAAGAGAATTAAACAAGAACGTTATAAGCATACTAGAATAAAGGAAGGCTCAGCGAACCGCCGATCATTAAAGTCCATTCTAATGACATCTTCCTTGATGTTACCTTCCTATAAAAAAAACTTTCATCCTGAAAGTATGCTAATAGTAGGCAAGCTAAGGCCATTTTCAAATAGCGCTGAACGGCTAATACTAAAGAACTAGCCCTCTAGGAAGCCAGACTTTTCTCACG
>JASLVT010000071.1 GCA_030741175.1 Porticoccaceae bacterium | reverse complement strand
GACTGATGGATTGGTTTTTACCCACAATATCATTTCGGCTGATATGCCCTTCAGCGTCGGCGAGCGCATCCATAAGGCCATTAAATAACATTTGGATTAGCTGGACTGCGTCGGCATAGTCAACCGCGGAGGTGACGCCTACAGTACGATAGGCATTCATCGCTTTTTTGTTTGGTGCCATTGTTGTTGCTCCATCAATAACTTAACTTCTGATACCTATAACATCGGAAATTGATGGAGATTCTTTAGTAAAAAATTGATTTATTTACATGGACACAACAACAGACTTTATTTTGGGCACTGCTGATAATTACTTTCTATGCACTGACGGGCTAGATCAGGCACCTTTGCCAACTCATCATCATCGACCAAGAGTTTGGAAAGGTTAGAAATATCTGAAGCGTCCGTTTTCCCGTTTCGGCTGGCCAACTCCGACCAAACCAGCGCTTTCATTGGTTCAGATTCGCCACCGTCGCCAGCTTGCAACATGTAAGCGTACATAAATTGTGCATTGGCATAGTCCTGTATTGCCGATTTATGGAACCAGTATTTAGCAAAGGCATAATCCAATGCCACACCTTTACCCTGATGATAAGACAGGCCAAGCATGTACTGTGAGTCAGGCAGATCTTGCTGAGAAGCGCGTGTAAACCATTTAAGTGATTCACGAAAATTTTGCGCTACGCCGTACCCATGATAATACAGCATCCCAACATTATGCTGTGCCTCGGCTAATCCCTGATCTGCAGCTTGTCTGTACCAAGCCATTGCCTCAGCATAGTTCTGCGATACCCCATAACCTTCTTCATAGAGATGCCCGATGTTGTTTTGCGCCTCAGCGACTCCAGCTCGTCCCAGTTTGAGCCAGGCCCGCATCGCTGTCGCATAATGTCCTCGCTCTAATGCCGCCAGTCCAGCTTGGAACCCATCGGCGATTGCAAGAGGGGAGGCAATGCAGCAACAAAAAAGTAAATTGCGCAGTATTTGTTTCATGGAAATCTCACTTCACTTAAGTTGTATATTATTCTCGTTCGAGATTACGTGCCTGAGCTTGAATATCAATGACCGCTTGAAAAAGAGCACCCTCGGCAATGCTACCTTGCATAATACGACTTTTCCTATCAATGATGGGCAAACTTTCACCAACAAATTGACTGACCTTTACCATAGCGCTGTCTAGCGGCTCATCAGCATAGAGACAGAGAGGCTGGATATCCATAAGGGTCGACACCTCTTGATCACCACATTCGATCACCAGATAAATAGTCATTTTGCCAAGCAGTTTACCAGTATCGTCAACAATGTAGGCCTCCGTATGCTCACGAGCTTTCATTTCATGCAACAGAGAGGTTCCTACGGTATTGCTTGGAACCATAATACAGTCATCACTGGCGAAGGGACCGATAACCTGCTGACCAAGCGCTATAGCCTCGCGCCCTTTAGCTAAATCGACACCGCGATCCAATAATTGACGGTCAAAGAAAGAGTGACCAAATAATCGATGGGTTAGTAGACCACAGAGCATCACAGCCATCATTGCAGCCACGGCATATTCATAGGATTCGGTCAGCTCGAGCACAATGAGTACTGCTGACAGCGGCGCACCAATAACTGCTGCGCTTACCGCAGCCATAGCGGCGATGCTAATGACACTGGCGATATCGGCAAACCCAAATAGAGTCAGTGTTTGGCCCGCCAGCGCCCCTGTGGCAACACCCATGAACAGCGATGGCGAAAAGACACCACCAAAAAGTCCGCAACCAAGACATAGGGCGGACATCAGTATCTTGGCAACAAGAACAATAATCAGCAGTGACAAAGTAAAGTTACCCGCGATCATTTCATTGATACTGTCAATACCGAGACCTAATATCTGTGGTACCCAGACGCCGACAAGCCCACAAATAGTAGCGGCTATAAAGGGCAATAACATAGGTGAAATGCTACTGCTTGCCGCACGACTAGCGATGAAACGCAGAGATACCATAAAAGCAATTGCGACCAGAGCAAAGAGTGGTGTAAGAACGGCGAGAAAGGGTACAACCTCTGCTAAGCTTGGTGCTTGGCTACCAATCTCGAAGGTGGCACTGTGCGGGAACCAATAGTTGCCCAATGTGCTTGCCGAGATAGAGGCCACAGTAATTGGCGCGATGGCACGCACGGAAAAATGTCGCAGAATAGCTTCATGTGCAAACACCACACCGGCGATGGGAGCGTTGAAGCCAGCAGAAATTGCTGCCGCCACACCACAGCCCAGATAAATATCATGGCTGAGACGACTGGAGACAAAGCGTTTTACCCATATGCCCATCGTCGCACCGAAATGCACGATAGGGCCGTATTGCCCTACCGAGGCACCGCCACTGGCAGATGTAAAAGCCGCTAGTGTTGAGCCCAATCCCTGTTTAATATCCAGTGGATGTTGTATTTGATGAGCTGCGTACATGCTATCTGCGGGACCACGCCACTGTGGGATAGGGACAGCATATTTAATCAAGACCACGATTGCCGCGGCTACCCAAAGAAATAAAACGCTAGAAAACGATAATGTTTGATCGCCGATGGTAATCGTCAGCAACTCACTGGCAGCTCGTTGACGGCTAAAATACTGCACGCCAATGACAAACCCATTGGACACCAACGCCAGTACGGCACCAATTAAGCCGCCGACACAGAAGATAATAACAACTTCAGCTAATGCTTCACGTACCTTGTGCATAACTTTTCCCCTTGAGTATGCAGTGGTGACGTTCTTATTGTCGCCCTAAGCTTAGCCAGTCATACCCAGTCCGTCAAAGAGAGATTAGTGCGGTTACGCTAGAAAAAGCGCTGTTCTGGCAGGTTATTAAGCAAATACCGGTCTTAAATTTTATACTAGGGCAATCACAGTATTAAAAATCAATACATAATGATTTATTTTTGTTCTAGGCTGTGGCGCCAACATTAGGTAAAGTAAGCGACAGTTTTCGCTATTTCAGTGGATGAAGTGGTTAAAGTCATTTCGGAGACAGTTTGAGAACTTATATTTGTTTGAGCTAACCTCAATTATTGGCCTCAGCCGGGACATCAATGAGCTGCGCTCCCTTATCAAAGTGGTTGGGCCCAGTGACGCCACTGTATTAATTTCAGGTGATAGCGGCACAGGAAAAGAGTTAGTGGCTCAGGCCTTACATGGCTGTTCTTCTCGTAGCAAAGGTCCATTTATACCGGTTAACTGCGGTGCCATTCCGCGAGAACTACTGGAGAGTGAGTTATTTGGTCACCGAAAAGGTTCATTTACTGGCGCGATTACAGACCGAAAGGGCCGTTTTGAGCTTGCCAATGGTGGCACATTATTCCTCGACGAAATTGGCGATATGTCCATGGACTTACAGGTCAAGCTACTCAGAGTCTTGCAAGAACGGACTATCGATCCTGTAGGTTCTCAGCATGGTATTCCCATCGACGTGCGCGTGATCGCGGCAACCCATAAAAATATCGAAGGGCTGATTCAGAAGGGTGATTTTCGCGAGGATCTCTATTACCGCCTCAATGTAATGCCCATGGAAATCATCTCATTGCGTGAGCGGAGAGAGGATATTGCGGTTTTATTTGAGCACTTCGCATCTCAGCACAAGCGCGATGATCAGGCGCCAATAACATTGCATGAAAAGTCTCTTGAGTTGTTACTGCAGTATGATTGGCCGGGCAATGTGCGTGAATTGTCTAATTTGGTCGATCGCTACAGCGCGCTTTACCCTGGACAGGAAGTCGACTTGCGCAAAGTGCCGTCCAGCATGGTACCTCAGGGCATCAGACAGATATCGGATACGCAAGGCGCAGATGCGCTTCACGACTTAATCGGCGGCCTCGCCAATCAACAGACACCCAGTCAGAACCGCACCGCATCAATGGTCACGGAGCAGACCGAATTGAAGCTGGTGGCAGATGCTGATGAGCAAGCTGAGGATGAGGTGCAGAAGGTGATTATGCTCGCTCAGGGTGGAGGAGAAATTCCCGAGCAGGGCTTGCAGCTGAAACAGCACCTGCTTGAAATTGAGCGCAGTATTATTAAGCAGGCACTGGGTCAGGCCGAAGGCAATGTGTCTAAAACCGCTCGATTGCTAAATCTACAACGTACCACATTGATTGAAAAGATTAATAAATACGGACTATCTGACGCACCATAAGGCGTTCCTAACTGGCTTTAAAGCGGCCACAGCATACCGGTTAATTGCCACTCTTCCGATTTAAAACTGTCAAATTGCCGACCCCTTGCCAGTGGCAAAATACCGACAGTTTCTTGCCACTATTTTCATAACTCATTGTTTTTATTGGCTTTGTTCCTTTGGCACGCTATTTGCTACTACTGATTTAACAGACACAAAGTGGCAAATAAGCAAAAAGGGTACAAAGTGGCAAAATTAAATAAAATTTCAGTGCTGTGGATAGACCAGCAAGCAACATTGACCGATGAACAGACGGCATCATTTGCGGAGCGGGGTATAGCTATTCAATGTGCGGCTTCAGCAGAAGAGGCAGAACAGGCATTCGTTACTGCTCAGGCAATTGTCGTTAATCTCAATCAATGTACAGGTTTGTTAAAGCAGGTGCAGTTGACAAAGACTAGCGCCAACGCAACAGCACCAATTATTGCCAGAGTGCAGCGAGATAATTTCGAGCTGGGTATCCAAGCCATGAGTGAGGGCGCGCTCAATGTCGTTCCCGCTGATCAGTTTTCAGTCGACGACTGGATAGAGTCCCTCAGTACAATTGATATTTCGGTCGACAAGCAGACTCATTCTTTTGTGTTTGCCGACCCCGTCAGCCGCAATCTATTGGCCTTGGCCGAGCGGGTTGCTCAAGTTGATGTCACCGTTCTGCTCACTGGACCAACAGGAGTAGGCAAAGAAGTTTTGGCCCGCATACTGCATGATGCATCTCCCCGATATGAGGGTCCTTTTATTGCGTTTAACTGTGCTGCTATGCCAGAGAACCTTATCGAAGACATGCTTTTTGGGCATGAGAAAGGGTCGTTCACAGGGGCGACCAAGGTTCAACCCGGCTTATTTGAGCAGGCACAGGGAGGCACTATTTTTCTAGATGAAATTGGCGAAATGTCTTTCCATTTGCAGGCAAAATTGTTGCGGATACTGCAAGAGCGCTCAGTGGTGCGATTGGGGGGTCAAAAGGCAATTGATTTAGATATAAGAGTAATTGCGGCGACTAACCGCAACCTCAAAAATGCTATAGCACAGCGTACCTTCCGAGAAGATCTGTATTTTCGCCTCAGCGCCTTCAAGTTGTCACTGCCGCCGCTGCGCGAGCGGCCTCTAGATATCTTGCCGTTGGTGGAACAATTTACTGCTCAACAGTCTAGCGATGGTCAGCCAGTGAGATTAACGAGCGAGGCACAACAGATGCTGTCTAACTATCCATGGCCCGGAAATGTCAGAGAATTACAAAATGTAATTTTGCGAGCTATGGTGTTGGCACATCAAATGCCCATCGATACACAGCACCTTATTTTTGATGATATGCCCGTTACTGAGGAGCAGCATGCGCCTTATAAGACAGAACCATTTTTCGTCGATCAAGATAGCGCTATGTTTAGCCATGACGGGTCGTCCCAACAGCCTTACTTCACAGAAAATACTGGCGGTGCAGCTACGGCGACCGCAACAGGATTGAATCAAGCAGTAAAAAACAGCGAGTGTCAGACCATTATGGCGGCATTGCGCTCTTCGCGCAGTCGCGATCAGGCGGCTGAAAAACTTGGCATTAGCCCGAGAACACTTCGGCACAAATTACAAAAGCTCCGTGAACAGGGTGTATCTGTAACCAGAGCCTACGCGCGATAGCGGTGGTGGAGAAATAAATATGGTTAATCCAACGAATATGAGCAACATCGAAGCGGTACTAGGACAAATCCGTCAGTACCAGGCACAGGTCGAACAGGGCGTAAAGATTTCACCTGATGCTAGCGCTGCCGCAGAGATAAAGCCTACAGGCGTCGCGGGCTTTGCTGACAGTGTTAAAGGAGCACTGCAGGAAGTGAATGCCACACAGCAGGCCACTAAAGCCATGCGAACTGCCTATGAGCGCGGAGAAGATATCCCACTAACCGATGTGGTAATAAGTATGCAAAAGTCATCGTTAGCCTTTGAAGCGACACTTCAGATTAGAAATAAAGTGCTCAAAGCTTACGAAGAAATTATGAACATGCCAGTGTAAGAATTGAAAAGAGAATATTGATATGGCCACTACAGTCGCAAATCCATCCGATATAGCATTGACTCAAGATGCGGAGGCGCCCACATCGGCGCCCGCGGTAGCTTCTGAACAAGCTCCTCCAGCAGCCCCCAATGCTATCAGTCCATCATCCCTACCTAGTGTGCGGGAGGTACTTGAGCAGCCGGCCGTGCGTCGCTCGATGCCGGCCATTATTGCCCTACTAACAGTGGCAGTATTCTTAATGGCGTACTCTTGGGTACAGGAGCCGGTTTATCGCACAGTCTACCCTGGACTTTCTGAGGCAGACCGTCAGGCGGCTTATGAGGCGCTTTCTGGTGCGGATTATGGCGCTAAAATTGATACTGGCACTGGCGAATTGAAAGTGCCTGACGCCCGTTATCATGAAGCGCGTATTTTTCTCGCTTCTCGAGGATTACCTCAGGGAGGGGCGACAGAGGGATTAGATAGCCTGAGCACTGATGCATCGATGACAACCAGTCAGTTTATGGAGCAAGTGCGCTATGTTGCAGCCATGGAGCAGGAGTT
>JASLVT010000070.1 GCA_030741175.1 Porticoccaceae bacterium | reverse complement strand
ACATTAAAATAACCGACAATGTGTCCTCCCAACCACTAATAAAGTTACCCGCACCCTGACGACTGAACAGAAATTCAAAGTTGTTGGTGACGTTATCCAATACTGTTTTGTCGATAGCTTGATTGAACAAGCCAACCCAACCGCGATTTACCATTAAGATATCGTTGGATTCATTGATTACGATGGCGGGGTAAGGGTCTAGGGCTTTAAGCGACATGGTCATCGTTTTACGCAACCATTTTAGCTCAGGCGCATGAAAATCTAGTTCCCCGCTGCTGGGTAAAAAGCCGGCGGCAATAAGCATATGGTTGGTATCTCGCTGTCCCAATTCCATAGCCATAGCTATATCAATTGCCATGGCATGGCTCGGGCGGCTACTGCCATTTTCTAAGCGGCTGATATGACGTGGGGAGCTGCTGATTTTATCCGCAAGCTGTTCTTGGCTGAGGCCGTGCACACCGCGCCAAAACTTGAGAAAGCGACCAAATGTCGGGCTTGTATCTGTCTCTATGATGGTAATTGGCTACTACTCTTTTTTACTGAGGTAAGGGCCTATGGTAGCCATCCGGCGTCATAATCACAACGATATAAAGCATGATCAACATTCGTTTCAATGATGCTGTTTTGGTTGTAACCGGACATAACATGTCATGGTATTCGGAAACTCAGTAAGCGACACTGAGCGCATTCATGGCAATGATGATGGTTACTTTTGCTATTTCCATCTAAACACAATTATAGGGGGTCAGCACAATGCCACAGGTAATAAAGAAAACCGAAATCGACCAATATATTGGTCATGTTTGTGAGCCAACCGACTGGTTTGAGGTTACCCAAGAACAGGTCAATCAATTCGCTGACTGTACATTGGATCATCAGTTTATTCATATCGATCCCGAAGCAGCTGCAAAAACACCATTCGGCGGTACCATTGCCCATGGTTTCTTAACGCTATCTATGCTGTCACATTTCTCTGAGAGCTATAACTTGCTGATTGACGGTATCTACATGGGCGTGAATAAGGGTTTCGATAAGGTGCGTTTTGTTGCGCCCGTGCGGGTGGGTAGCAAGATTCGCTGTCATGCCACAGTAGTCGATATTAGCGAAAAACGCCCAGGCCAGTTTGATTTTAAGGTCGAGGTATCGGTTGAGATCGAAGGTAATGATAAGCCGGCACTGGTCGCTGAGTGGCTCAGCGTGCAGATGGCTAAGTAAGTCAGGCTCAGTCATCGGGCCATTATAAATTTAATATAACTAATCAAGGACATTATTATGAAAGAAGCAGTTATTGTTTCAGCCGCTCGCACACCTATTGGCAGAGCGTTTCGCGGTGCATTCAACGATCTTGAATCACCTTCTATGAGTTCACATGCCATTAAAGCGGCAGTCGCCCGATCTGGGGTTGATCCTGCAGAGATTGATGACTGCATTATTGGTGCCGCCATGCAGCAGGGTACTCAGACGATGAATCTGGGGCGTCAAGCGGCGATAGCTTCAGGCCTTCCAGTCAGCGTTTCCGGTATGACGGTTGACCGTCAATGTTCCTCTGGTCTGATGGCCGTCTCAATTGCAGCCAATAATATTACCAATGATGGCGCACAAATTATCGTTGCCGGTGGCTGCGAAAGTATCAGTTTGATTCAAAATGATAAATTTAATCTTCACCGTGTCGCTGATCCCTTGGCCATGAAGCATGCGCCATTGATTCATATGCCAATGCTCGACACGGCAGAGACTGTGGCTAATCGTTACAGCGTCTCTCGTGAAGCACAGGATGAATATTCGGTAATTTCTCAAGAGCGCACGGCGGCAGCTCAGCAAGGGGGGCTGTTTGCTGATGAAATTGTACCTGTGACAGCCACCAAGTTGGTGACTAACCGTGAGACCGGTGAGGTGAGTAAAGAAGAGGTCACATTGTCATTGGATGAGGGCAACCGTCCCGGAACATCGCTTGAAAATCTGGCAGGCCTTAAGCCGGTTCGCGATGGCGGTGTTATCACTGCTGGTAACGCGTCACAGTTATCTGATGGCGCTGCGGCAGTCGTAATGATGGATAGCACGCTGGCTTCACAGCGTAACCTAGAGCCTCTAGGTGTTTATCGCGGTATGGCAGTCGCTGGATGTGAACCGGATGAGATGGGTATTGGCCCAGTGTTCGCCATTCCCAAATTATTACAGCGCAATGGGCTGAAGATGGATGATATTGGCCTGTGGGAGTTAAACGAGGCCTTTGCTGTGCAGGTTCTGTATTGCCGTGACAAACTGGGCATTCCGATGGAACGTTTAAATGTTAATGGTGGCTCTATTTCGATTGGCCATCCATTTGGTATGAGTGGCGCGCGTATGGTCATGCATGCTTTGATGGAAGGTAAACGTCGTGGCGAAAAGTACGTGGTCATCACTATGTGTGTTGGCGGTGGTATGGGAGCCGCTGGACTGTTTGAAGTGCTGTAATAGCGGCTCAGCACCCATGCTATGTAAAAAACCATCGGTTGTTTTGCAATCGATGGTTTTTTTGTATGTTGTTGGGTGCAAAACTGACTTTGGGGTATTCGAGTTTTAATGTTTAATGATGGTATTAATGATAGGAACGGGGCTATGAGAGGCAATTTAAATAACGGATTTATAAAATGGTTTGCCGGTTTTGTATTGGTCACTGGCCTTGTTGGCTGTGATCGATCATCAGTTGCAGTGGAGCAGACGGGGGATCGATTTGCTGCTAGCGAGCACACTATCGCCAGCAACAAAGCACTTGCCCAAGAGCTTGAACTGGCGAATCAGCAGGATTTTGACGATGCTCAGCGCGGCATGATAGCGCAAGCGCCTGTCGGTGTAGTCGCGACTGATTCTGGAATGCCGTTATGGGATCCAGGTAACTATAGCTTTGTTGCAGGTGAAGCACCTGATACGGTCAACCCGAGTCTGTGGCGACAGGCCAAGCTCAATAACATTCGTGGGCTATTTAAAGTTGATAAAGACATTTATCAATTACGCGGTTTTGATTTAGCCAATATCAGTCTGATTAAGAGTAATTCGGGCTGGATTTTGGTTGACCCATTAACCACTTTGGAAACTACCCGTGCCGCAATGGCGTTTGCTGAGCAGCATCTTGGAAAGATAGAGCTTACTGGAATCATTCTTACCCACAGCCATATTGACCATTTTGGTGGTGTGCTAGCACTTCTGGATACTCAGCAGATAGCCACAAAAGATGTGCCGATTATTGCACCTGCTGGTTTTATTGAAGAGGCCACTAGCGAAAATGTTATTGCTGGACCAGCCATGACGCGGCGCAGTGTGTATATGTATGGCAATAGCCTCGAGCGCTCACCACTTGGTCATGTTGACACCGGATTAGGCAAGCAACCAATTTTTGGTAGTACCTCTATCCTTGAGCCGACGGTGGTGATTGATCAACCGGTGGTGCCGATGACTGTCGATGGCGTTGAGTTTGAATTCTACAACGTACCGCATTCTGAAGCGCCGGCAGAATTAACCTTTTATTTGCCACAATATAAAGCCTTCTGCGGAGCCGAGCTGCTATCTCATGTTATGCATAATATTTTAACTCTTCGGGGAGCTAAGGTACGTGATGCATTGGCATGGAGTGATTACATTGGTGAGACAATCGAGCGGTTGGACAATGTTGAAATACTGTTTAACAGTCATCACTGGCCTACCTGGGGACATGATCGCATTATTACGTTGATGGAACAGCAGCAGGATATGTACAAGTTCACTCATGATCAGACCCTGCGATTGGCCAATTTCGGTTATACCCCAAAGGAGATTGCCGAGCGTTTAACATTGCCCAAAAGCTTAGCGGGTAACTTTCATTTGCGCGGTTATTACGGCACCCTAAGTCACAATAGTAAGGCGGTCTATCAGCACTATTTGGGTTGGTATGAGGGTAATCCAGCGCAACTGAATCCGCTGCCACCAGAACAATCCGCGGTGCGTTATGTCGAATTTATGGGGGGTGCTTCCAATATTATCGAAAAAGCTACTCAGTCAATGGCTCAGGGTGAGTATCGCTGGGTCGCTGAAGTGCTTAACCATCTGGTATTTGCCCAACCCGACAACAGCGATGCCAAACAGTTGCTAGCTGATGCCTATCGTCAGATGGCCTATCAAGCCGAATCTGGCCCCTGGCGAGATATCTATCTGACAGGTGCGCAGGAGCTTGATCGAGGTAAGCCAGATCAGCACCATGATCTGGCACTGGCCAAAGATTTTTTGCTACAGGTTCCACCGCTACAGTTTATGAAAGCGTTATCGGTGCGGTTGGACGCGGAGAAAGCTGAGGGCGAGCGTATGGTGCTTAACGTACTATTTGCTGATGAACAACAAAATTTTGTGCTTACAGTGCGTAATTCTGTCTTGCACTATCAGCAGTTACCCCCTGCGGTTGATGCTGACGTCAGTATTACACTGAGCAAGAACCTGTTTGTCGATATTATGATCGGTCAAGCGGGTATAAAGGAGTTGCTCAGATCCGATGCTCTGCAAGTGGAAGGCAGTATGCTAGATCTGTTGAAGTTCTTTTCGCTGCTGGGTGAATCCAATGATAACTTTGATATCGTCACGCCTTAGGAGATTGATTGACATTGGCCTTGATTAGCAGTGGTATCAGGGCGCTGCGCTGGGCCCTGCTAGGACTGCTAGCAGGGCTGATTGCATCATTGCTGATGCTGTGGCCGCGAACTAATTATCTGCCGGCACAGGCACTGCCTTTTTCCGCTCAACGGCTTGCCGATAGTCCAATAATTACCGTTGATAAAAGTCCCAGATTGCAGGCGCTAGCAGAGGCTGAGGGGTATATTAATATCAATGGTCCAACCATGATCCGCGTGCCAGATTGGGTTGAGCAACCACTGGGTAAATACTATCTGTATTTCTCTCATCATAAGGGTGATTTTATCCGTATGGCCTACGCCGATCTGCCTGAGGGTCCTTGGACAGTGTATGAGCCCGGTGTTCTATCATTGCAACAGTCGGGTTTTCCTGTCACTCAGGTGCCGTCTCTATCGATAGAGTCGAGTCTGGCTGAATTGTGGCATAACTTTTCAATTTATATTGTGCGGGACAGCGTCCTTGCCATTTATAGAGCATTATTTACTGACCAGCGGCAGCGCCAAGCTCGCGGGTTAGTGCTTAGCCAGACCAAGGTGCCCCATATCGCCAGTCCCGATGTGGTAGTAGATAACCGCAGTCAGCGGATACTGATGTTTTACCATGGGCAGCGAGATAGTTTGTCGCAGATAACAGCTATTGCCAGTTCGACAGATGGTGTGCATTTTTCTGTCACTGGAAAAACAGTGGGTGCGGTCTATACCCGCTATTTCGAGTACGCAGACCAGCATTACTTGTTGAGCTCGCCCGGTATTTTATTTCGTAGCGACAATATCCTTGGGCCCTATAAACCCAGAGATAAATCATTATTTGAGATTAATATGCGCCATGCCGCATTGCTGCTCGAGGACGATCGATTGACTGTTGTCTGGTCGAGAGTGGGAGAGGCGCCAGAGAAGATTCTCCTCTCACAGGTGATCCTAACAGATGCTGACTGGGATGATTGGCGTGCCACAGAAGGGGTTGAATTATTGGCCCCTGAACTTCCCTGGGAAGGGGCTAGTTTAACGGCAGAGCCATCCTTGCGCGGTGAGTTGATTTCATTAGCCAATGAGTTGCGTGACCCCTATTTATTTGTTGATAGTGATAATAAGAAATATCTTCTGTATGTTGGCGCGGGAGAGCAGGCGATTGGTATTGCCAGTCTAGAGTAGTCCGAGCAATGTTTTGTTACTGGCGAGCGCAAAGGCCGCAGTTTATAAAGGTTAAAAAATGGCAGAGTCCACCACAAAATTTCTTCACTCAAATGGTATTCGAATAGCTTACGAAGATTACGGTGATCCTGCTGATCCCGTTATTTTATTGGTCGCAGGACTCTATAACCAGTTAGTGCGCTGGCCGATGGGGTTATGTGATCTTTTAGTAGACAAGGGATTTCGTGTTATTCGATTTGATAATCGCGATATTGGCCTCACAGATAAGATGGATGGTGTAAGAGCCCCGAGCATTCTGCGTCTGATTCTTCACTATTATCTGCGTATTCCCGTTACTGCGCCCTACAGTCTCAATGATATGGCCGCTGATACAGTGGGGGTGCTTGATGCGCTTGATATCAAACAGGCGCATATAGTCGGTATGTCTATGGGTGGCATGATAAGCCAGTTGGTCACGGGCTTGTATCCGGATCGCATTCTCTCTCTGACCTCGATTATGTCGACCAGTGGTGAGCGAGGCAAAGGGATACCCTCACTAAGAGTATCCCGACAAATGACCAGACCGGTGTCGAAAAATCGCACTGCACTCGATAATGCGGTTGATACCTGGCAGATGATTGGCAGTCCAGCTTACCCGATGAGCGATGAAGTGGTGCGAGCGCTGGTGAAGGCAGAGCATAAACGTTCAAGTAATCCTGCTGGTTATATGCGTCAAATCGCTGCGATTCGCACGGCACCGGGGCGCTCTAAGCTACTTAAATCCATTAGAGTTCCTGTGCTGATTATCCATGGCAAGCAGGATTTGCTGGTACCGGTTAATGGCGGTATTGATACTGCCAAGCATATTAAGCATGCAGAATTAGTCTTATTTGAGGGTATGGGCCACACATTACCTGAGGCACTTTTGCCGACGTTCGCCGAACTTATCCATAAAAATACACAAAAAACCGCATTTTAAGCGAAGTTTTATGCGGCATGGCTTGAGGGCAAGCAACTGCATAAATCAGCGGG
>JASLVT010000006.1:2697-15886 GCA_030741175.1 Porticoccaceae bacterium | reverse complement strand
CCAACGACATATCGCAATTGTCTGGTTTCTGTATCCAGTGATCCGGCAACAATGGTCAAATGCTTGCCTAAGCCCGTCGCCAATAACTGTGTGTTAATGTATTCGACTAAGCCCTCAGGTGCCTGCGCCAATGCCACATAGTCTTTCTCTAGCATGTGGCGACGAATAACTCGTCCGATCATAAAGCGCAATAGCACGGTCACAAATGCTGAAGAAGCGCCATGTCCGGATACATCGGCAAAGTAAAACAGCAGATAACGATCCAACACAAAGTTGTAACCAACAAAGTCACCACTGAGATAGAGGGAGGGTGTGATTGAGTGGGAAATCTCGTAATCACCAAAGGCCAAGGGGCTCTCGGGCATCAAGCTTTTCTGCACTTCAAGGCCAGCCATTTGATCTTGTTTTAATAAACGCAAACTCTCTTGAAGTTCGTGATTAGTCGCCTCTAACTTGGCGCTGTACTCAGCTGTCTGCTGTCGAGCTTCTGCTACCTTACTCACACGAGCCAACGTCTCTTTGAGCCGGCCAGCATCGGTATTGGGGAGAAGTACATCGGCGACACCAAGTCTAAAAAAGTCTGTGACCTGATTGGCATCAGAATTATCCAGCGCCACTACCACTAAATAATCCATACAAAACTGACGCATTACAGCAATATCATCAGGACTATCGATTGATGTATTACTGGAAAACAGAATAACTAGCTGGCTCACGGGATCATTACAGACCGATGCAATCGAAACCATATCAGCCACAACCAATGTCTCACTTCCAACTGCGTGAAAGTCTGCTTGCAAGTTGTGTAACCCGACGACGTTATCACCAACTAGGATAACTGGGCCTTCAATTTCACTCATTAGATTCCGATTTTAGTGCACAGAATTTGGCACCTCTCAACCGCTGCAGTTACATTGACCTGATAGGGAGGCCAATAACACTAGTAATCATCAAGATCACCAAAATCATCTTCAACTACACCGTCGTTGGTTAAATATTCTCTGCGCTGTAGATAAACATCTCTGACAAATAAGTAACTATCGCCAGATATAACATCATCCAAACCTAACAATTCAGCCCTGGTAGAGACAAGGCTTACCGCTCTTACAGCGTGGCGAGCTGATTCATCATCAAGATGAGCATAGGGGTTAGTGAAGTTATCAATAAATTTAGAGGGTGCTTCCCTTAACGTCGATGGTCCAACAAATGGCAACATAAGATAGGGACCATCAGGTACACCCCAAACCCCAAGGGTCTGAGCAAAGTCCTCTCCTTCGCTCCTAGGCAAGCCAACTCGTTGTGCGACGTCAAATAAGCCACCTACACCAATGGTTGTATTGATTAGAAAACGCCCTGAATCATTAGCTGCTTGAGCAAATTTTCCCTGTAGTACATCGTTAACTACATTGGTGATTTCATCAAGGTTTCTAAAGATATTAACCACACCCTTTTCAAGAGGATCCGGCATACTGGCCTGGTAAAATGTTGCAACAGGCCTTGCAACGTAATCATCTAGTGTTTCATTAAAGCGATGAGTGACACGATTGAGATCTTCATAGGGATCAATATCATTTGCGTCGCTGGCCATTACCGAGGGAGTAATGCCATAGAGGATAACGACAATGGTTAATAATTGCTTAAATCTATTCATCTCTTCCCCACAGCCCATTTGTTTTGACAACTGAGATAATATCCCTTACCTCAAACATTCTACTGCTACATAACGCCAAGGTATACTGTCTTTTACCTCTCAAAAGTATGAAGATTATAGATGTTAATCCGCGCCTTGAGACCATTTGTTCCATCAATTTCACCCTAACCCATTTTTTAGACCCAAGACAATGCGCCACCCTGCCCTAATTTACTGTGACGGTGCAATTGGGTAGAACAACAGGACGGCGATGATTTTGGCACTTATACTCACAAGGACACTTAGGGGCTATTAACCAAAAACCGTCTAAGCTGATCACTTAATTCAGCCCACCGCTTGTCTAGTCGTTTGGCAGATACCGGCACCCTAGTTTTCAACTGCTGTGCAAATAATGATATGCGATATTCCTCAACCAGCCATAGAAACTCATTTATCGCCGCAGCCAACTCTGCGGATAACTGTTGTCCATCGACCTCGAAAACAGGCTGTAAAAATGCCTCTATTTCGGCAATATAGCGGCGGTCTTTATCTACCTGCGTCGCTAACTTTTCCAATCTTATACTGATACCGCGAATAAACCTTGCATATTGTCTGGTATGGGCAAGCGTCACTGTACTTAGGGTCGCATGAGAAAATAATCGATCCAGCTGGTTCGTAATATCCTGCTTGGCATAAACAGCCGAGAGCCCCTGCGCGCGCAAAAGCTTCTGAATATCATGTAACCGCGGCAGCACTGATTCGATATTATCTGCATGCTCTTGGGCGATTCCTACCACATTGCTGATACCAGCTTGATACGATTGCTCAAAGCTGGCTTGATCTCGGACTAAACCTCTTGTCGGGAAAATAGCTTCTTGGAAGCTCGCATCAATTAGCGCGTCAATTATGTGCTGCCGAGAACCAATGGCGGCGGCTTTTAATGCGAGCTCCGAACCTCGCAACAAATTTTTACTCAAATATTTGTACTGCTCACGTCCCTTGAGAATCGCCAATCTCAGCTGTCCCATGCGACTTACATTGGCAGCAGTCATTGGGTTATCCATAATCTCGATAGCAACAGAATCGCCACAGTCTTTCAGCGCCGGCCAAGCCTTGATACTGATATTGCCTCGCTGTAGTTCAATTTCCTCAGGTAGTTCAGCAAAGTCCCAAGCGATAATATTTTGCCGCGACAGACTATTATCCTCAGCCTGCTCTAAACCAGCACTGATTTGCTGCTTAAAATCTCGCTGCAATTGATCGAGATCCCGAGCCATAGCGATAGGTTTACCAGCCTCATCTTGCAACTGAAAATTCATCGAATACCATGGATCCAAAGCCTGAATATTCCATTCCTGCGGCTCGACAATAATGCCAGTATGACGTTTGAGTTGTTCTGCTAACACCTCTGTTAGCGGCCTATCCTGTGCTTTAACTTGCAACAATATTTTATCGACATAGTCAGGTACTGGCACGAAATGACGTCGAGTCTGTTTGGGTAAGCTCTTGATCAGTGCTATACATTTATCTCGCAACATGCCCGGCACTAGCCAATCGAAATAATAGCGCGGTAACTGATGCAATAATGGCAGCGGAATAATCGCACTAACACCATCTTCCGCATGCCCTGGTTGAAAACAATAGCTAAGCTCAAAGGTCATGCCAGCGCAGGAAACGGACTGCGGAAATTGCGCCTCTTCGTCAACTGATAGACCACGCAGTAACAGAGTATCCCTATCGATATACAATAGCTTAGCATTATCTTTTTCAGCCTGTTTACGCCACTTTTCAAATGCGGGAAGATTATAAATACCTTCGGGAATACGCTCATCGTAAAAACCATAAATGACCTTTTGTTCGGCCAATAGATCGCGGCGGCGAAAGCGATCTTCCATGGCCTCCAGCTCTTCAACAAGTCGTTGGTTATTGTTATAGAAGCCTCCTTTACCTCGGTACCCCTCTTCTACCAGTGCCTGTTGGATAAAAATTTGCCGCGCCTCCACTGGTGCGATACCGCCGTAAGGGCTGTATTTGCCCTCAACAATACTCAGGCCAAATAACGTCTGTCGCTCTTTGGCTATTACCTGACCTGATTTGTGCTGATAAAAGGGCTCACTGTAGGTTTTCTTCACCAAATGCGCCGCAAGAGGTTCAAGCCAAGCCGAATCTATTTTGGCAACTGTAAGGGCATACTGTTTTGCAGTCTCCATCAGTGCACCGGCCATGACCCATTTTGGCGGCTTTTTACTCAGACCAGAGCCTGGAAAAATAAAAAACTTACGGTTTCTAGTACCGGCAAACTCCCATTTATCTTGGCGAATACCGACCTGGCCCAATAAACCGGCGAGCAATGCCTTATGAATAGCAGCATAGTCCGCAGGCTTTGAGTTCTCTGAAAGCCGTAATGCCCGACAGGCACTATGCACCTGATGGTGTAAATCCCGCCACTCCTTCATGCGTAAAAAGGACACATAGTTAGCGCGACAATATTTGCTGAACTGATTGCCAGAAAGCGCCTGTCGCTTGGCCTCAAAGTGATGCCATAAATTTAGTAACGACATAAAATCAGAATCAGCATCTCGCCATTGTGCATGAGCCTGATCGGCAGCCTGTTGCTTGTCGGCGGGTCGCTCCCGCGGATCTTGTATACTCAACCCAGTAGTGATGATCATCACCTCGCGCAACGATCCTGTCTCTGCTGACTGTAAAATCATTCGCGCAAATTTTGGATCCAGTGGTATGGAGACCATTTTTTTTCCCAACGCGCTAAGTTTGCCGGCGGCGGTGACTGCCTGTAATTCTTCGAGTAGCTTAAAGCCATCACTGATCATTCTATTATCGGGTGGGTCGACAAAAGGAAAATGACGAATATCACCAATTCGCAGATGCAACATTTTCAATATAACGGCGGCCAGATTGGTGCGGACTATCTCTGGGTCAGTAAATTCTGCACGACGATTAAAATCATCTTCACCGTAGAGACGGTAGCAAATGCCGTGACTAACACGGCCGCAACGTCCCGCTCGCTGATTGGCGCTAGCCTGTGAGATCGGTTCGATAGGCAGACGTTGCACCTTGGTTCGATAACTGTATCGCGATAGCCGTGCCCGCCCAGTATCAATAACATAGCCGATACCGGGGACGGTCAGAGACGTTTCCGCCACATTGGTGCTCAGCACCACCCGACGACCCCTATGGGCTGAAAAAATCTTACTCTGCTCAGCCAGACTCAGTCGGGCATAAAGTGGAACCACCTCGATATGGGGTAACTGAGCGCGCTTGATGGCTAAATTGGCCTCACGAATTTCACGCTCGCCGCTTAAAAACACCAACACATCACCCGCTTTTTGATTGCTATCAATATCCCGCAAGCAATCGATAATCATCTGGTTTCGATCGCTTTCTAGATCGTCGAGCCCTGCGTAAATAATATCGACAGGATAAGATCTTCCTGACACCTCAACCACCGGTGCATCGTTGAAATGATGGGCGAATTTGTCAACATCAATGGTGGCAGAAGTGATGATCAGCTTTAGATCGGCACGCTTCGCTAAAAGATTTTTTAAATAGCCCAAAAGAAAGTCAATATTGAGACTGCGCTCATGGGCTTCATCAATAATCAACGTATCGTATTTGCTCAAAAAACGATCATGCTGAATTTCAGCCAACAAGATACCATCAGTCATCAACTTGACTTGTGTATTGCTAGAGCTTTGATCAGAAAAGCGCACCTGATAACCGACAATTTCACCTAATGGACTTTTCAATTCCTCCGCGATGCGCTGAGCCACAGTGCGCGCTGCGATTCGGCGGGGTTGTGTATGACCGATGGTACCCCTGACTCCGCGACCGGCTTGCAGACAAATTTTAGGCAACTGCGTGGTTTTTCCCGAGCCTGTTTCTCCAGCGATCACCACCACTTGATTATTTTTAATAAGTTCAAGTATTTCGTCTGATCGGGCACTGACTGGCAGATCTGGATAGCTGATAGACGGCAGGTTTTGCTTTCTTTTATTTACTCGTCGTTGCGATGCCGCCACCGCTTGCTGCCATTTTCGCCAGTGTTGGGAAATATCCTTATCACTATCAAACAGACGCCGAATCTCCAGCAACTGTCGATGCAATCGATACAAGTCGGTGCTGGCAACTGTTTCACTTAGCTGTTTTTGTAGCGACTCAAACTGACTTACATCAGCAAGATTGTCACCAACCCTGTCTGGCAATGACTGAGTCAATGTTTATTCTGCCTGCCACAGACATTTACCGCTGGACTCAGTGATGGAGTCGAGTTTTTGCTGATGACGAGAGATCTCATGCTCATTGGCCTCAATCACCCGAAGCGCTGGACGATCTCCTGACAAGCGCCGGATAGTAGAAGTCTGATTTATCTCTCCGGCATCTGTAGCTGACTGATCATTAATATTAAGATTGACTTGACCACCTGTCATCAATAGGTAGACATCAGCCAAAATCTCGGCATCGAGCAGTGCACCGTGCAGATCACGTTGAGAATTATCTACACCATAGCGCTTACATAGAGCATCCAGATTATTTTTTTGTCCCGGATGTTTTTGCCTAGCTAGTGCCAAGGTATCAATTATTTTGCAATTCTGCTCAATGGCCTCAACACTATTGGGTAGCTTAGCGATTTCATGATTGATAAATCCCAAATCGAAAGGCGCGTTATGAATAATCAGATCAGCTCCATCCACAAATGTCAGGAAATCTTTCGCAATGGCTTCAAACAACGGCTTGTCTGCAAGAAATTGATCCGTGATGCCATGCACCTCCATGGCACCTTCATCAACATTGCGTTGCGGATTGATGTATTGATGATAATGGCGGCCGGTAAGTTTGCGATTAATCATTTCAACACAACCAATTTCAATGATTCGGTGGTCTTGGGATGTCTCTAAGCCTGTGGTCTCTGTATCTAGTACTATCTGTCTCATCTTCTGTCCGCAATCAATCTCTTCAATGCTGTTTAATTACAAATTATCTATACCTTGATTAGCCAACTGATCGGCAATCTCATTTTCACGATGACCGCTGTGTCCCTTCACCCATCGCCAATCTATCTGATGCTCACCAATGACCTTATCGAGCCTTTGCCATAAATCAACATTCTTAACTGGTTTTTTGGACGCGGTTTTCCAACCACGCTTTTTCCAATTGGGCATCCATTCCTTTACGCCCTTGAGCACATAAGTTGAGTCAGACGTTAGCACCACCTGACAGGGTTGGTTCAGGGCAGCCAGCCCTTCGATCACCGCTATAAGTTCCATTCGATTATTAGTGGTCTCTTGTTCGCCACCGAAAAAACTGCGCTCTTCTGCACCATAACGCATCAAAACGCCCCAACCTCCAGGGCCGGGATTGCCCCTGCAGGCGCCATCGGTAAATATTTCCACTAACTTCATGGTTATCCTATTTATTTATCTTTTTACTATTGATTTTACGACTAGAGGAATTGTAACCATTACTCGCCGCTGGACGCCATGAATGTGTGCGATTGCTGATACCCCGCAACTCTCGCTTAACGGCATGAATCATATAGAAATTGCCCAGAGGAAAGTGAACCTTTTGTCCCAGTTTCTCCCAGCGACTATCTTGCTCTAACCAATGCTGACGATTAAACGGCAAATTGTAGGCACCATGATCAATTTCCAAGACTTGGAAATTCAGTAATGACAACCAATCCACGACCCGCGCTTTACGTAAATTATGAAAGCGATACTCTGCTCGTCCGGTCAACAATTGCATGGGCAACTTTATCAATCCTCTGGGACCATAGGGATTAAATAGAAAAAGCAACATATGCCCTCCAGGCGCCACCACTCGAGATATTTCGGCAAGTACAGCTTGAGGGGAGGCAGAATACTCAATCGCATGCTGTAAAACTGCCACATCAACCACACCTGAGGGTAATGGTATTTCTGAGTAGTTACTCACCACAGAGGACTTTGGCGCAACCAGGTGACTAGGAGACATATGGAAGCTATGCAAATGCTCGAAGCCAACAAGAGTCTCGGCGTCGGGAAACAGCCCGAGGTGCATTAGTCGATAACCCGGCAACTTGGAGTATTTCCGCTGCAGAATACGCTGTTGTTGCCGCAGTAGGTAACGACCAAAATCTTGCTTGGCCCAAGAGTCAATCTCTGCAATTGAATGCTCTAGATCTATCACCTTGAACTGATCAATTAGCATGTTACTGCGCTGGCGCACAAAATCTTTCAGCATGAATCCACTAAATTTCCTCAAAAAAATTCTGGCTAACATTATGTTCAATGCGCAAGACAAACGCTAGTTCTGATCATCATGACAACCTATAATTTACCGAAAGAGATACTGAAACACTTTGATAGATTGTTAAATCCGTCTGCGATCGCTACAATTCTCGCGTCTTTCACTAAGCCAATCTAAAGTTGAATATTGTTGTCTAGATTAATCCATACCTTTACTTTGTTGCCTCTGTTACTAGTCAGTACGCTATTTGCTGGTTGCGAGACGTTGCCAACAGCAGAACAAACCTTACTGAATGAAGAAAACTCAGCTGAGGTCACAGTCATTGAAGACGCTATAGATGACAACCTACCTGATGATCTCTGGCAGCGCATCCGGTCTGGCTACTCACTAAGCCCTGAACAAATGCACAACAACGTGGCAAAACAGATTAACTGGTATCAGCGCAATCCGAAATATCTCGCCACAGTATTCTCGCGCGCTGAACCCTATATTTTCTATGTCACCGACGAGCTAGACAAAGCTGGTCTGCCACTAGAACTGGCTTTGCTACCCATTGTAGAAAGCACTTATGATCCCCTCGCCTACAGCCATAGTCATGCCGTAGGGCTTTGGCAGTTTATCCCATCAACAGCGCGCTCCTATGGCTTAAAAAGAGACCGCTGGTATGACGGACGTCGCGATGTCATTCTGTCTACTCAGGCAGCAATTAAATACCTTAGCTATCTGCATAAGCGTTTCGACAATGATTGGTTACTAGCGCTAGCAGCGTATAACTCCGGTGAGGGTAATGTCCGCAAATCGATCGCCCGCAATCGCAAACTCGGCAAAGCGGCAGATTTCTGGTCAATTAAACTTCCCAGAGAAACCCGAAATTATGTACCTCAATTATTAGCGCTAGCGGCGCTTATCAAAGCACCTGATGAGTATAATATTGAACTACCTAGCATCGAGAACAACGCTTATTTTGAGATGGTAGACATAAAATCTCAGATTGACTTAAACAAAATTATCGCTGTCAGCGCGATCAAAAATGAAGATTTTACGCGACTTAATCCCGCCTATCGTCGCTCAATTACCCCACCGTCGGGGACCTATACAATTCTATTGCCCATCGGTACCGCACAACCTTTACGCGAACTTCTAGCGACCTCCGACCCCAAGTCATGGGTACCACATACGGAGTATGCTGTGGTCAGCGGTGATACATTATCTGAGATCGCCGAGCGATTTCGCATCCCAACCAACTGGTTGAAAAATAGTAATAATCTGCGTTCAGATCGACTTAAAGTTGGCCAAATTCTAGCCATACCTCATTCCGGAGACTTCTTATTGGCCAGTGGCATCGCATCATCGGAAGGTGGTACAAAAAAATCAACTTACCGAGTGCAACGGGGTGACTCTTTATCGACCATCGCAGCGCGCTATAAGGTCTCTGTTGCCTATTTACGGCGGATTAATCAGCTGACAACAGATGTCCTGCAAATAGGGCAAAAACTCGTCATCGAGCATTCTATGGCGATTTCCGGCTCGGAAAATACGCGCCGATTGTCCTACCGCGTGCGGCGTGGAGACTCGCTCTACCTGATTGCAGAAAAATTTGATTTGCGCATTGGCGATATCACGCGCTGGAACAAGATCAATCGCAATGAATATTTGCAACCAGGCCAACGCTTAACCCTATTTATCAATGCACTCAGAATCTAATCAGAAAACGTCAACCATTTATAAAGTGCAATAAAAAAGGCAGGAATAACCCTGCCTTTCTAAGCTCACTACTGCTAAACATTACTTACTGCACAATATCCGCATTTGCTAATAGACTAGCCTGATATGCTTGCAGATCGCGACTGCCATTGACCGTTTGCACTGCTGTTACTAAGTCCAACCGCTCCTGTCGACTAAGATCATCTAAATTACCTGTGGTTACCTCGTTCAGTGACAGCACCACATAATCACCATTAGCAGTGAAGATACCTTTTAGCTCGGCACCTTCATTGGGTGATGCCATGGCAAAAGCCGCATTTCTTATCTCAGCATTTACACTGTTAGAGATCCTTTTGACGCCACTTGCTACCTGCCAGTCTAAATCCTGCGCCTTGGCGACTGTTTCTATAGACTCGCCAGCTTCTACACGAGCCAATAATGCACTTCCCTGCTCAGTAATCTGCTGTTTAGCTATGGACTCTTTTAATGTCGCTGACACGGCATCTTTTACCTCCGAGAGTGCTTTCTGACGTGCAGGAAAGTGCTCCTTAAGTTTAATCACAACATAGCGGTCATCGCCCAAGTCCATAACCTCGCTAGCGTACTTTTCCTCCAGCACTTCCTTACTAAAAGCTGCTGAAATAACCGCTGGATAGGCGGCAACACCGACTCCCCCATCTCTTGAAAAAGGGGCAGTTTCCTGCACATCCAAACCGAGATCCACCGCAACATCGGCAAGCGTTTCAGCGTTAAAACTTAACTCTTTGAGCATTTCAAGTTTCTCAACCAGTGCATCAGTAGCCGCCTCATTAATTAACTCTCGTTCAATACGACCACGCTCAGAACTCAACTCAAACCGTTGCACTTGTCGATCTAGCAGTTTGATAAAGTGCGTTCCGGCATCAGTTACTACCGGCGCTGACACCTGATCTACCTCAAGACTAGCTAAGGCCTCCTCAAAAGCCTCAGGGAATGTATCGCCAGTGGTATAGCCCAAATCACCGCCGACCTCTGCGGAGACAGGATCGTCAGAATAGGTTTGCGCTAGTTTGGCGAAATCCTCTCCGGCATCCAGTTTGGCCTGAATGTCCATTAAATTTTCATCGTTGGCGTCGGTCAATAAGATATGAGCTGCCTGTAACTGTTCTGCGGCATCTACCGAGCTAGCCTCTTGATCAAAGCGTTCCTGAATTTGTGCATCAGTGATGCTTTGTCCAACAGCCATTACAGATGGATTCAATTCGATAGCCTCCACCGAGACCTGTACCTCAGTCTGATATTGCCCTTGATTCTCATCGTAGTAGTCTGAGATTTGCTGATCTGATAGCCTCACTGAATCCGCTATAGGTTGCATTGGTAAGGTAAGGTAGTAATAGTCTCTGGTCTGCTCAGTGTACTTGGCCAAGCTGGCAACTTCCGTCTCAGTGACAAAATTGGTACCGCTGATCGCCCGAGTAAATTGCTGAATAATAAGATCCTGTTTGATCATCTCGATGAAAGTCGCACTGGTGTATCCCTGTTGACGGATCACGTATTCAAAGGTCTTTTGATCAAAACGACCATCAACCTGAAAACCTTTAGCATCAATCAGTAACTCACTAATTTGTTTTGAGGATATACCAAAACCCTGCTTTTTCGCTGATTGGGAGAGTACTTTACCGGTGATAATCTGTTGCAGGACCGCAGGTCTCAATAACTCATCATCAAGCACCGCTGGATCTAATCCCTGATTCTGTTCAAGAATCCTCTGCTTCTCAGTCGACATAACCTGTTGAACACGTAAATCACTAACCTGCTCGTCATTAATCACCGCAGCGACTTCAGCACCAGGTCCTGATAAAAACAATGACCCTGTACCAGAAAATACAAATACCGCACCTATAATCACCACAATGACAGTGGCAACACCGCGCATATTAGTTCTAAAATTATCCAACATGTGACTTCGTCCTAATAAGAAAAAGGCGCATCACTGATGCGCCTTTCAAATCTGGGGTCCACCCTCAGGTGAAAACCCAGTTGATAACTTAATTTACTGCGTCTTTCAGTGCCTTACCAGCTTTAAAGCTTGGCACATTAGCTGCTTTGATTTGAATTTCAGCACCAGTCTGTGGGTTACGGCCCGAGCGAGCAGCGCGATGTTTCACAGAGTAAGTACCAAAACCAACCAGTGACACTTGGTCACCATTCTTTAAAGCGCCAGTGATTGCATCTAGAGCGGAATCTAGTGCACGTCCAGCGGAAGCTTTTGAGATGTCTGCACCTTCAGCGATAGCATCGATTAATTCTGATTTATTCACGGTATTCCCCTTTTATTGGAGTTGATTGATCCTGTTGATTTAAAAGGTCGCTAAATTTATCTGGATGCTTGGAATCCCTAGTAATAAGCGCCTTCTGTGTAACTTTATACCAACCACACTAACCACGGTCAAGCTTACTTTTTAATATTTTCTAAATAGTTTAACCCTAGTGAGTACTTGGCCTAGCGGCTGAATCAACATTTTTTTCAGCACTACCACTTTGGTTGAACTCCTCTTCGCTCAGGGCAGTGGGTAAATCTTGCAGTGCAATCTGCAAAACATCATCAATCCACTTGACTGGGCGTATTTCAAGGTCTGCCTTAATATTGTCAGGTATCTCCTTCAAATCACTAGCATTATCATGGGGAATAATCACTGTAGTAATGCCACCACGATGAGCTGCCAGCAGTTTCTCTTTTAGACCGCCAATCTTAAGAACCTGACCACGCAAGGTGATTTCACCTGTCATCGCAACATCTGCCTTGACCGGAATGCCCGTTAATACCGATACCAGTGCCGTACACATTCCAACGCCAGCTGAGGGCCCATCTTTTGGTGTCGCTCCTTCAGGCACATGAATATGTAGATCATTTTCATGGTAAACGTCCTTGCGCACCCCCAAAGCCATAGCACGACTGCGAACAACGGTGAGTGCTGCCTGAATCGACTCCTGCATAACGTCACCAAGTGAACCGGTCTTAATAACCTTGCCTTTACCTGGAATCGCCGATGACTCAATAGTTAGCAATTCTCCTCCTACCTGAGTCCAAGCCAATCCTGTAACCTGCCCTACCTGATTCTCCGCCTCAGCACGCCCATAATCATAGCGCCGGACACCCAACATATTTTCGAGCTCCTCAGGACCCACAACATCATCTTTGGCCTGATTTTCCCGCACATGTTCAGTTACTGTCTTGCGACATATTTTGGCTATATCGCGCTCTAGGCCTCGTACCCCCGCTTCTCTGGTATAATATCGAATAGTGTCTTTGAGAGCATCTTCAGTAATCTCTAATTCCGTTTCTTTCAAACCATTCGCTTTGCGCTGCTTTGGCACAAGATACTGTTCCGCAATCTTTACCTTTTCATCCTCGGTGTAACCGGGAATACGGATAACTTCCATACGGTCTAGCAGAGGCCCAGGGATATTCATTGAGTTAGCCGTACAAATAAACATTACCTCAGAGAGGTCATAGTCAACTTCAAGATAATGATCATTAAAGGTATGGTTTTGTTCTGGATCAAGCACCTCCAATAACGCAGACGCCGGATCGCCGCGGTTATCCATGCCCATCTTGTCAATCTCGTC
>JASLVT010000006.1:0-2597 GCA_030741175.1 Porticoccaceae bacterium | reverse complement strand
TGTTCTGGATCAAGCACCTCCAATAACGCAGACGCCGGATCGCCACGGTTATCCATGCCCATCTTGTCAATCTCGTCCAAGAGAAACAGAGGGTTCTTAGTCCCTACTTTTGATAGCTTTTGAATTAGCTTACCCGGCAAAGATCCTATGTAGGTTCTGCGATGGCCGCGAATTTCAGACTCGTCGCGTACACCACCCAGACTCATGCGAACGAATTTTCGTCCAGTGGCTTTGGCAATAGACTCCCCCAAAGATGTCTTGCCCACACCTGGAGGCCCCACCAGACATAATACAGGGCCTTTAAGTTTTTTAACGCGCTGTTGTACAGCCAAGAACTCAAGAATTCGTTCTTTTACCTCTTCTAAACCATGGTGGTCTTGGTTTAGCGACTTTTCAGCATTGCCAAGATTATGCTTTACTCGACTGCGAGTCTTCCAAGGTACGCCAACCATCCAGTCGATATAGTTACGCAACACTGAGGCTTCGGCGGACATCGGTGACATCATTTTTAACTTGCCCATTTCTGACTTCGCTTTCTCAAGCGCAGCCTTGGGCATACCGACCTGCTCAATTTTCTTTTCCAACTGATCCAATTCTGAAACGGTCTCATCCATATCACCGAGCTCTTTCTGAATAGCTTTCATTTGCTCATTCAGGTAATACTCTCGCTGGCTTTTTTCCATCTGCTTTTTGACTCGGCCGCGAATTCTCTTTTCGATCTGGAATAAATCGATTTCTGACTCCATTAAGCCCATAAGATGCTCAAAACGCTCGGTCAAACTGGCGATTTCAAGCACATCTTGTTTTTGCTCCAAATTGAGGGTCATATGTGAGGCTATGGTATCGGCTAGACGATTGGCATCGTCAATGCCACTCACCGTTGTAATAACCTCAGATGGAATCTTCTTACTTAAATTTACATATTGCTCAAACAACGACATTGTTGAGCGGGTAAGCGCATCAGACTCTGCCTCCTCCGGCTCGTCTCCATCGAGTTTTTCAATACCCGTATGAAGAAACGTCTCACCCTCGTGAGAGTCAATCAAACTGACACGGCTCACGCCCTCCACAAGCACTTTGAGAGTGCCATCCGGCAGCTTAAGCATCTGCAAAATCGTTGCTAAAGTACCAATTTGATAGACATCACCCAGACTTGGGTTATCCTCTGCTGGATTTTTCTGCGCCACCAGTACGATCTGTTTATCGCTGTCCATGGCATGCTCAAGCGCCAGAATGGATTTCTCCCTACCAACAAAAAGCGGCACTACCATATGGGGATAAACCACAACATCGCGCAATGGTAGCAGGGGATAAACTGTCGTAGCGTTGTCGGCTGGCTTGGAATCCATGATTACCTCTATGTCTGACTATTTTTCCAACTCAATCGGGTAGATTTAATACCTTAGTTAGGTACATTGGGTCTCACAGCGTAATTACAACCACCCTCAGAATAAATTATTTATCTAATTACTGGCCTGACCGCACCAATACAATTGATAGACACAAAAAAGGCGACTTAAGTCGCCTTTTTTTAACCTTCGTCAGAAGCAACCTTCTTCGATTCCTGTTGCTCATAGACTAGCAGGGGCTCATTCTCTCCATTGATCACCGAGGCATCCACCACCACTTTCACCACATCCGGTTCTGCGGGTACTTTGTACATGGTATCCAGTAACACAGTTTCAAGAATGGATCTCAATCCTCTGGCTCCTGTCTTGCGCTCGATGGCTTTATCAGCAATCGCATCTAACGCATCCTGTCGCAGATCTAGCTCTACAGACTCCATACCAAATAACGCTTGATACTGTTTGTAGAGTGCATTCTTAGGTTCTACCAAAATATTAACCAAAGCATCGCGATCCAATTCTTGTAGCGTAGCCACCACCGGCAGGCGACCAATAAATTCTGGAATCAAGCCATAACCAATCAGATCGCTGGGCTCAACATCTAACAATGTTTCACCAACCGTCTTTTGGTCATCTTTGCTGTTCACTTCAGCGCTAAAGCCGATTCCACCTTTTTCGGAGCGATCGCGAATAACCTTTTCTAGGCCGGCAAATGCGCCGCCACATACAAATAAAATATTTGAGGTATCAACCTGCAGAAATTCCTGCTGCGGGTGTTTACGCCCTCCCTGAGGAGGCACTGAAGCAACTGTACCCTCGATGAGTTTCAGCAACGCTTGCTGAACCCCTTCTCCGGAGACATCCCTTGTAATTGAAGGGTTATCCGATTTGCGCGAAATCTTGTCAATTTCATCGATGTAGACGATACCGCGCTGGGCTTTGTCAACGTCATAATCACACTTTTGCAGTAGCTTCTGAATGATATTTTCGACGTCTTCACCGACGTAACCAGCTTCAGTCAGCGTAGTCGCATCTGCAATAGTGAAAGGCACATCAAGCATTCTCGCTAATGTTTCCGCCAACAATGTTTTTCCGCTACCGGTGGGACCAATCAATAGAATATTGCTTTTGCCTAATTCGACTGGAGACTTGTCGGCACTGCTCTGCTCGCTAACCTGTAGACGCTTGTAATGATTGTAAACTGCGACAGAAAGAATACGCTTGGCACGCTCTTGGCCAATAACATATTCG
>JASLVT010000069.1 GCA_030741175.1 Porticoccaceae bacterium | reverse complement strand
AATGAAAGCATATAACCGGTCGCTGACAGTTGGATAGATTTGCGGAGGTTGGTTAGTCGAGTTTAAGGTCCATCTGATATTGGAATAATTCGCTGTTGTAAAGTGAAATAAGGTAGTAAACCAGCACGCCTTTGTCATCGTCCTGATAGTAAGAGCTTCGCACTAATTTAAGCAGGGGGAAACCAGGCGATATTTGCAGATGTGATGCAACGCTATCACTGGCAGGCACAGCACTGATGGTTTGATTGATATAGCTGATTGCCATTCCACTGTCACGCAAATACTCATGCCGCGATTGTTGAATAAAAATATCGGTGTTGTCGGGCATATCCACAGCGGCGCTCCAGCTGTCAAAGTAGCCAAAAAAAGCTCCCGCGCGCTGACGTTTGCGGACTAAATGAAGTAGGGTGTCATTATTGGCTAGGTCGAATTCGCTGCGTATAGTTTGCGGCGGTATAACCAGTCTGCAGTCCAACACTTCTGCCACTGAATTCTGGGCAATACTATCGATTTCTTCCAATACACCGAGAAGCGGTGCCTGCACTGGTTTAGGTGTGTATTTATAGCTTACATGGGTGCCTTTGCCGCGGGCTCGTTGAACTAAATCTTCTGCGGCTAACTCATTAACAGCTCTTTTCACGGTGATGCGTGACACATTAAAACCATCTGCCAAGTCTTTTTCGCTGGGCAATCTCTCACCTAGATGAAAAGTACCATCGAGGATATAACCTTTTATAAGGGCATAAAGTTGGTGGTATAAGGGGGAAGGTGACTGATTGGAAACCCGATTGCGTGGGCTTTTGCCGAACAGTATGTCACCGCTGGTGGCCTTCATTACGCTCTCCCTAACAATGAATTAAGGTTGATCATTAATTTTGCATTTGGTATAAACATATACCATTTGGTTTTATAGGGTCGTTTGCCATAGTCTTTTCTAACTTAACAGATCTATGATGGTGTAGAGAAGTCTTACCGGATCAAAAATGGCAGGATTGATGACCGAGAGGGACGTCATGATGCTTTACTGTAATCATCAACGTCGGGACGCAGCGGGAGCAAATGCTTATCCGCGCCAATCGTTATACTGGCCAAAGATGCTGCTCTTCGTCACGCTTCCTTACCAAAAAGGCTCTTACCGGATTGAGTTATCGGGGGAGTTTGTATGAATCAAGCACTTGCCGGCGTTCGTATTCTCGATTTGACTCATATGCTCTCAGGCCCTTATGGCAGCATGATTCTTGCCGATTTGGGTGCTGAAACTATAAAAGTAGAACCCTGTCATGGCGAGGGTACCCGTAAATTGCTAGCGTCAGACCCCATGAATTCTCTCGATGGCATGGGTGCCTATTTTATTACTCTTAATCGCAATAAGAAGAGTGTAGCGGTCGACCTAAAAACAGAACAGGGTTTGGCTCTGTTTAAAGATCTGGTCAAATCTGTTGATGTCGTTATCAGCAATTTTGGTGCTGGTGTTCCAGAGCGTCTGGGCATTGATTACGCCTCGCTAGCGGAGGTCAATCCGCGGATTATTACTTGCTCGATTTCAGGTTTTGGCTCAGATGGGCCGGGTAGTAAACGTCCTGCTTTCGATCAAGTAGCTCAGGCCATGGGTGGTGGTATGTCGATCACTGGGCCCGACGAAAATACTATGGTGCGCGCGGGCATTCCCATCGGTGATTTAGGTGGTGGCATGTTCGCTGTCATGGGTATTCTGACTGCTCTTTACGAGCGCGAGCGCAGCGGCGCTGGGCAGCATGTGGATATCTCAATGCTGGATTGCCAGATTTCTATGCTCAACTATATGGCAACTATGTATTTTCTCTCTGGAGAAAATCCCTATCCGATTGGTAATAGTCATTTCGTGCACGTGCCTTACAACACCTTCAGTTGCTCTGATGGATATATTGTAATTGCTGTGATTACAGACAATTTTTGGCAAAACCTAAAGCAGCTCGTCAATTGCCCTGAGTTTGATAATCCAAAGTACGATACCCAGCCTGGCCGCTGGGAAGATCAGTCGCTGATTAATCACCATCTTAATCAGATTTTGAGTACCAACACCTGCGAACATTGGTTGGGTCAACTAGAGGCTAAACGTATTCCCTGTGCACCTGTTAATACGCTGAGCCAAGCTCTCTCTGATACTCAGATTTTACATCGCGATATGGTGGTGGATCTCAAACATCCCAATGGCAAGGCGACCAAGGGACCAGGTAACCCAATTAAATTATCGAGAAATGTTGATCAGCCCTACGCCGCCGCGCCTACGCTTGGTCAGCACACCGATGAGGTAATGAGCCAATTACTAAATCTGAGCGTACAGCAAATAAACCAGCTCAAAAAGCAGGGGATTATTAAGTAATGTCAGATTCTGTTGTGATTACTGATGTTGGCCCAAGAGATGGTCTGCAAAATCAGCGGAAAGTACTGAGCATAGAGCAGCGCTTGTCGCTAGTGCAGGCTATCGCTGACGCGGGCGTTCCGCAGATAGAGGTGGGTAGCTTTGTCTCGCCTAAGGCAGTGCCCGCTATGGCGGGAACCGATGATCTCTTCGCGCAATTAGACGAACAGGGATTCGCTACTCCCACTATTGCGCTTATTCCCAATATGAAAGGTTATGAATTAGCCAGAGCTGCGGGTGCTAGTACTGTCTCCATGGTGTTGTATGCCAGTGATGGTATGGCACAGAAAAATGTTGGAATGAGTATGACAGAGGCTGAGCAGGTAACGGAGGAGATTCTCCAATTGGCCAACGGAGACGGCATTGAGGTTATTGCTACTGTTGCGGTGGCTTTTGCCTGCCCCTTTGATGGGGCCACTGATCCAGCGCTGACCGAAAAGATAGTGGATAAATTTATTCATGCTGGCGCAGATCAAGTGGTGTTGGCGGATACCATCGGAGCAGCCGATCCTCAGCAGGTTCGAGCGCTGACCTCAGCATTGGTGGCGCAGCACGGTGCGTCTCAATTGGGATGCCATTTTCATGATACCCGAGCAATGGGATTGGCAAATGTTTTTGCAGCCTTGGAGTCTGGCATTCGTCGCTTTGACAGTTCTATCGCCGGCTTGGGTGGCTGCCCCTTTGCGCCTGGAGCGTCGGGCAATGTTGCGACCGATGATATCGCTATGATGTTGCAGCAAATGGGTTTTGAAACCGGCATAGATCTGCAGAAGTTACTGCAGGCTTCTGATTTGGCGCAAGAGTTAACTGGGACGGCGCCAGGTGGTCGAGCCAAAGCTTGGCTTCAGAACCATTTGCTCAAGCAAGCGAGCTGATTTAGTTAGGGTGATGTAGTGATATAAAAATAAACGCAAGAATAAATATAAGAATAAGGTTGGAACAATAATGAGCTACAGATTAGGTGTCGACGTGGGGGGGACATTCACAGACCTTCTGCTGATAGATGAGGAATCAGGGGCTACCCATACGGCAAAAGTGCCATCCACGCCAGAGGATTCCTCTGTCGGTGTACTCAATGGTATAGCGAGGATCTGTGATGAGTCCGCTGTCAATCCGGCAGATGTGAGCCGCGTTATGCACGGTACCACAGTGGCGACTAATGCGGTATTGACGGGCCGAGGTGCCAAAGTTGGATTAGTCACTACTGCGGGTTATGAAGACACACTGCAGGTCGCGAGATCTTTTTGTCCCGGCGGTCTGGGCGGTTGGGTGAGTTTTGTTAAAAAACCTCTACTGGCACCCCTAGAGCTGACTATTGGTGCTCATGAACGGATTGGCGCCGACGGTGAGGTGGTGACTGATTTAGATGAAGATCAGTTACGTTTGGATCTCACCACTTTACATGCCTCGGGGGAGGTTGAAGCCTTAACCATCTGTTTTATCAATGCCTATATCAACGGCGCACATGAGAGGCGTGCGCGCGAAATAGCAGCGGAGATTTTCACTGATACGCCGATTTCCATTTCTAGTGATGTGGTGCCAGAAATGCAGGAGTATGAGCGCACGGAAACCACAGTGGTTAACTCTTATGTGCGCCCTGAGGTCGCCAGCTATGTGAGTAATCTTCAAGCGGCGCTCGACGACAAAATGGGCTCAGATACCCAGCTGTCTATTCTGCGTTCGGATGGTGGATTGGCCTCGGCGAGAGCCTCTGCTGAGTCCCCGGTCAATATGCTGATGTCCGGCCCAGCTGGTGGTGTATCTGGCGCCATCTATTTCTGTAGCCGCGCTGGTTATGACAATATTTTGACCTGTGACATGGGTGGTACTTCTACCGATGTAGCACTGATTCAAAATTCCCGTGCTCGGGTTCGTCGCGAGACTATTGTTGCAGATGTGCGCGTTCGCGCACCCTCTGTCGATGTGCGCACAGTAGGTGCTGGCGGTGGCTCCATTGCCTTTGTGCCCGAGCTGACTAGAGCGCTGCGAGTTGGGCCTGAGTCTGCAGGTGCAGTGCCAGGGCCAGCCTGTTATATGAAAGGTGGTGAGCAGCCCACGGTATGTGACGCCAATGTGGTGCTTGGTTACTTGCCATCGGATGTACAGCTCGGTGGCAAAATGGAGATTAATCGCGAGGCTTCTGTGGCCGCAGTGCAGTCGGTAGCGGATGCGATGGGCATTGATCTAATGGAAGCCGCCGAAGGCATAATAAAAATTGTCAACGAGTCTATGTTTGGTGCCTTGCGCCTTGTCTCTGTCGAGCAGGGCTATGATCCCCGTGATTTCGCTCTGGTGGGCTTCGGCGGTGCTGGGCCGCTTCATGCCAATGCTTTGGGTATTCTGACTGACGCTTGGCCGGTTATTATTCCGCCCGGTCCCGGTGTGCTCTGCGCTTATGGGGATGCGACTACGCAGGTGCAGGATGAGGCCGCCCGCACCTATCTGACAATGGCCAGTGATCTCACCGATGCACAACTGACCAACGATCTACATGAGTTGCGAGCAAGAGCGGCAGAGGCGTTGTTGACCGATAATATTCCTGCGAGCGATCACGAAATTTCCTATCAGGCGGATCTGCGTTATGCCGGTCAGGCCTTCCAGATTACTATCGACTTTACCGAAGAGGAGCTCAAGAAAAAAGGTGTTGCTCTGCTGACCGATCAATTTGATGGGGAGCATGAGCAATTATTTACGTTCAAGCTCGATGACGGTCATGAAATATTAATGATTCGTGCTGTGGCTAAGGCCAAGGCGGGAGCAATTGCTGAACGCCAGATTGGTGAGACTGGTATGAGTCTGGAGCAGTGCAAAATTGCCTCAAGTCAGTTCTACTTTGAGGGCGACTGGCACGACGCCAATATTTTCGATCGCGGTAAACTTAACACTGGTTTACAGGTTCCCGGGCCGGCTATCGTCAGTGAAATGGATTCGACCACAGTAGTGCTGCCTGGTTATGTCGCCGAGGTAGATTCAGTAGGTAACCTGCTTATAAATCCAGTCGATGGGGGACAATAAAATGACGGCAAGATTATTAGAAATCAATAAAACCCCCTTGAAGCACATTGATGTCGATGGTGTCACCGTTGATATTATTGAAAACGCGCTGCGCAACGCGCGAGAGGAAATGGATGCGGTGCTGTTTCGAACAGCGATGTCTCCCGGTATTCGGGAGCAGGGTGACTGTTTCCCCATGATCGCTAATAAAGAAGGCAAAATGGTGGTAGGTCAGTTTGGTTCCTTTATAGGACCATTCTTAGAGGCTTACAACGAAGAGATAGAAGAGGGTGATGTTATCCTCACCAATGATCCCTACATGTGTAATGCTGCGGTGTCGCATTTACCTGATTGGGTCGTGTTAGTGCCGGTGTTTAAAGAGGGACGGCATATTGCTTGGTCAGCTATGTTTGGTCATATGTCGGATAATGGTGGCATGGTGCCCGGTTCTATCCCTATCGAGGCGACCACTATCTTCCAAGAGGGGATTCGTATCCCGCCGACGAAACTGTACAAGAAAGGTGTGTTGCAATCCGATCTGCTCGAGCTGATTTTGCACAATGTGCGAACACCGCAATGGAATCGTTTTGATTTAAATGCATTGGTTGCGGCTTGCAATACAGCGGCAAAGCGTTGCGTAGAACTAGCCGATCGATTTGGTGATGATGTGCTGTTCTCGACCATGGATATCATGTTGCAGCGCAACTACGATGCAATGAAGCATATTATCGGCATGTTTATTCCGGAGGAGCCTCGCGAGTTTGAGGATTACATCTGTGATGATGGCATGGGTATGGGCCCCTACAAAATCAAGTGCACTATGTGGCGTGAAGGTGAAAAGGCGATTTTTGATTTTGCCGGCACTGATCCGCAAGCGCAGAGCTCGGTGAACTTTTTTCTCAACGAAGATATGTTCAAAATGTTTTTTGGTTCATTCACTATCAATGTGGTGGATCCACAAATTGTGTTTAACGACGGCTTTTATGATTTAGTCGATGTGCGAATTCCCCAAGGCACATTACTAAAGCCGAACTACCCCGCAGCACTCTCGGGCAGGACGCATGCTTTGGGCCGTATCTTTGATGTGCTTGGTGCTCTGTTGGGAATGGGTGCGCCAGAAATGATGCTGAATGCCGCAGGGTTCTCTGATTCACCACATCTATTTTACTCGGGATACGATACTCGTCCAGAGAAGGGCGGTGAATGGTTCCAGTTGTTTCAGATTGGCTTTGGCGGGGTTCCCGGTAGGCCGGTAGGAGATGGACCGGACGGCCATAGTTTATGGCCAGGATTTACCAATGTGCCCAATGAATTTATCGAGTCTTATTTTCCGTTGCGTATCGAGCGCTATGAGACCATCCCTGACTCTGGGGGTGCAGGACTGCATCGAGGAGGTAATGGTCTTAGTGTCGCTTACCGCTTCCTCTGTGATGGCGATATTGGCATCCATGATGAGCGTTGGCTCACC
>JASLVT010000068.1 GCA_030741175.1 Porticoccaceae bacterium | reverse complement strand
AAAAGGATGGGCAGTGGCTAGATGTATCGGGCAAGGTGTTAACCATCTCTAACAATGGCAGCTGGCTTCTCAAGGAAGCTATCTCGGGGCGTGGGATATGTATGGCACCCAGATGGTCGGTTCAGCATTATTTAGATAGCGGGGAGATAAAAGAGCTAATGGTGAAGCCAAAGGTGAGAGTGAACCAAAATAAAGATTTGGCGATATACCTGTTGTATCAGAAGCAGCAGTATCTGGTGCCAAAGGTGAAGGTCGCGGTCGATTTTTTGGTCAGCCGTATTAAATCGACCCAGTAGCAAACTGCCGTGCTAGCTTGATCAATAGTGGGTATAGCCGACTCAAGGACTATACCCACGAAGCATAAGGCCTGAGTTACTTGACGCTGGGCACTATTAGTACCTTGCCGTTTCTGCCGCCTTGCGCCGCACGTGTAACAGCCTCCTTGATTTCACCCACAGCGAAGCGTGAGTCAACATCGGCTTTCAAAGCGCCAGTTGCTATTAGAGGAATGATTTTTCCAAATGCTGCCTGCTTTTCTTCCAATGTTGCACTGTCATACCATTTGGCAAGCCAAAAACTACGGTTGCGGATATCTTTAAAAATAGCCATTCCCGTGTTTAGGGTCGCAGGTTTTCCTGAAAGCATTCCATAGGCCACTATGGTTCCACCGTAACCAAGACTATTGGTCAGTCTGGTGTAGGTGTCGCCCCCCACAGGATCGAGGGCCAACGCAACTGGCTCGTTGCCGGTGGCACGGGCAATCTGCGCAGTCAGGTCTGGCCCATCAATCAACACCACATCTGCGCCCTTGGCGAGCAACTCTTCGGCGAGCCCCTCACGGCGAACCACATTAACCGTTTTTATACCGCGTTGTTTGGCGAGCTGAATGACGTAACCGCCAACAGCAGAGTTGGCAGCGCTTTGAACAATCCACTGGCCCTCATTAAGGTCAACGAAAGAGGTCAACATTAACAGTGCCGTGACCGGATTGACCACCGACATACCCAGCTGTTCAATGACCTCTGGCCCAAGCGGGCCCATATTAGGTAGGGGAAGAAACCCAGCTGCTGGGGCCACCACCTCATCTCTCCAGGTGCCTCCGCCTAAAATAAGCACTAACTGACCAACCTTTAGGTAGCTAGCCTCGGGTGTCACCTCGGTAACACGGCCAACGCCTTCACTGCCTGCCTTGGCAGGCAAAACTGCTTCCACGCCGTATTGACCGGCGATCTGTAACAGGTCTGAAGGGTTAATCGGCGCCGCTAAAACCCTTACTCTCACCTCACCACTCTTAAGTGCCTGAGGCGCCTCTTCCTTAACATAGAGTACGTCAGCCGGGTTGCCAATCTGATTAAACTCAGTGTATTTCAGCATCGTCTGGCCAGCATTGCTATGGTCGCCATGGCCATCTGCATGAGATAAGACAGCAGAGCCCAAGCTAACCACCAATGTCATGATTATCGAAAAATATTTCATAGTCTTAGTCCATCTTCTGTTATTAATTTTTTTGTTTTACCGCCTTTACATTATTCTGTGTATCACTAGTCTCTTGTTAGCCAGTCAGATACCTATGCTTCGCCTCGCTCAAACCATCGCCCAAGGTAGATTCCCACAATAGACCAGAGTGCCGCTATACCTGCCCCGACCGCCGCAACTGCGGCTAGGCCCAGACCTAAGCCTTGCGTCAGGCCGGTAAAAAACCAAGCCATTAGCATATCGCCACCACGGTAGGCGACGATGTCGATCACGGGCTTTGCTTTGAAGCGAGCCTCTCTATCGACCCTTGTAAACAGTACCTCACGAGCCGGTCTGGTCACTGCGTAGTTACCGGCGCGCCTAATAACCTGTAGTGCCACCACGGCACCGAGGAATGGGGAAACAGCCACAATAATAAGACCTGCACAAATCAGCACAGGGATCAGGGCAATGGTCACCGGCATACCAAATTTGCCGACAATACGGCCAGTGGCAAACAGCCCCACTGCGATTGAAAGTACGTTAACGGCTAGATCCATTTGCGCCCATACCGCCGTTCTCTCAGCACGGCTGAGATCACTGAGCAAATTCTTCAACTCAAAGTAGACGAACGAACTGATGCCTGTATACAAGAGGATAAACAAGCCAATGGCCAACAGATAGGGGCTGGAGAAAAACAGTTTAAATCCCGCAAACGGGTTTCCGCCAATTTTGATCTGATTCGTTTGCGGAGCCAAACTCTCGTTGTGCAAGTCCGACGACTTAAGGGACTGCAAATAGAAAATAATGGGAATAGGCACCAGCAGCATGGCACTGGCCAGTAACATCAGGTTATCGGTACCTAGAGACGCTGAGAAAAATGAGGGTATAGATGGCCCAACAAGCCCTCCCACGCTAGCCCCAGCAGCGATGATGCCAAAGAGCCGGCCGGCCTGCTCCTTGCTGAACAGGTCTGACATAAAACTCCAAAACACCGAGATATGGAAAAGGCTAAATACACTCACCCACACATAAAACGATTTATCCACTAGGGTCCGATCAGCCATGGTCGAGACCAGGGCGAAGAAAGATAAGAACGTTAGCGCAAAGATAGCGTAAATTGATGGGACCAAAAGCCGCAACTGGAAACGGGAGACAAGCACACCATAAACAGCAACAACCGCGGTGCTGATAAAAAAGTTAAGCGTCCATAGCCAACTAACCTCGGCATCAGTCCAGTCACTGGCCATCGCATCTCGCACAGGGCGCAAGATGTAATAAGCAGTCATAAGAACAATAACAAAAAGAAATGAGCCGACTACGGCTTTTATTTCATGCCCTTCAACGTTTGAAACGATCCTTAGGAGCTTGTATATGGGGTTGTTGCTACTCTTTTGCATTTTTTCTACTGGGCTCAAACTAGCCATGCTCCATAATTGCTTTGGGCTGCCAATTGATGACAGCCTCTAACAGTTTTCTAAAAGGGTCTTAAAGAGACAGGATTAGACCGCGTTTATTTAGCTGTGTATATGGAGGTTTTCGCATTACTTCATTGTCTTTAAGACAATAATTAAGTTTTATGTAAAAAGCGATTAGCAACTGGATCTTTATTGAACCCTATCCTGAAAAAGCTACCACTCTCACTTTCTGAGATGAAAGAAAGCGTGATCAAGATACTTTTGCAATCTGGGAAATAGGTGGTTTAAAGTACCTATCTACAATCTGCAAATAAGGACGTTTGATGTTACATAAGTTTCACAGGATATCCGCTCTACTAATTGGCTCTTTTACTCTATTTCACCTCATTAATCACCTATACATTCTTGGCGGCGTGCAACAACATATAGAGTTCATGGACACTTTCCGCTTAGCCTATCGTAATATCCTGGTAGAGAGCATCTTATTATTTTGTGTCATGTTTCAAGTGTGCAGTGGTCTTTATTTTGTATGGCATCGTAGAGGTCAACGCTCGGGGTTTCTCGAAAGGGCTCAAGCAATATCAGGCTTGTACTTAGCATATTTCTTTATCAATCATATTAGCGCAGTGCTATATGGTAGGTTCGTCGCAGATTTAGATACCAATATTTATTATGGTATTGCGGGGTTTCATACAGAGCCATTTCAGTTCTATTTTATCCCTTATTACTTTTTTGCAGTTGTTGCTTTATTTGTTCACTTGGCCTCAGCATTCAACTGGCTAAGTCGCAACTCAATTCAGCAATCATTACGTACAAAGTTTTCTTACGTGATAATTCTTATCGGAGTTACTTTTTCTACAACCTTAATACTTGGTTTCTGTGGTGTATTTGGTGAAATATCAATTCCGCAAGAATATAGTGCTACTTACGAATAAGAACCTAACAAATTGCTCAAGCCGCCAATTCACCACAACCGCTTAACGGAAGTAATACGCAGTTCCTAATGGGCTTTAGTTTTACGAGGTGTCTCATTTGGCAGAGTTGTGCTTTATGGATATGTTTATCTCGCTCACGAGATGACTACTAAGTATTTATCACTCAGCGCGTTGAGCTCCCTAAACGTTAAGTCACGATGAGGATCTTAAGGCCACGTCGGTCACATCGACGTGGCCTTAAGATTGCTGCCGGCCTAGTTGAAATTATAGTTAAAAGTCAACCCGACAGTTCGTGGTTGATTTATCGCCACGGCCCTAGTATTGGGCAGATTTACCGATGTATTTGAGCCGAACAACCCAGACTCGGAGACGTCATTAAGAACATTGTGTGCGAATAATGTAATCTCCCAGAGATCCTCCTGGAAAGCTCCAACCCGCAAATCAAGCCGCTTATTCGGAGAAACACTATTAAAAGGGCTTGTCGGATCGTAGAGGCGCATGACGTCATCCACATAATTGTAACTAACTCGCACAAATCCATCCCAATCGGACGTTAGCGATAGTAAATAATCTGCAGTTACAGAATATGCCCACTCAGGTACGTTGAGCAGAGGAGCGCCCACATACCCTTGTGCGCCCGGAGCGAGCGAGGTCAACTTTGCATCCGTGTAACTAACCATCGCTGATAAGGAAAGCGCCTCGGTAGCTGCAAAGCTCCACTCCAGTTCAGCTCCTTTGACCTCTGCGTCACCGTTATTAACAGAGAAAGGCCAACCGCAAAATAGCGAGACGCTCTGCTGAATGTCCGTCCAGTCTAGAAAATAAACCGCACCGTTTAATCTCATCCGTTGATCCATCATCCGCATTTTGGCACCCAGTTCATAACTCGAAACTGAATCGGATCCCACGCCCTCAGGAGTTTTAGACAGACCCAGTGCTGCCAAATCATCCGCACAAGCCGCCTCAGGGACTGGTGAGATTGCCGCACCACTTCTGAATCCCTCCGCCACCGTTGCGAACAGCATTGTGTCATCGTTCATTTGATACGAAACATTAAGCTTGGGTGTAATATCATCGTCCTTATATTCGCCCTCTTGGTATACAGGCTCGTTGGACCCAGTGAATAACCCCACCTCGGCATCTGTAAAACTTGACTCGAATTCAAAGGCACGCAGGCCAACGGTAACCGCAAGGGCATTGGTCACGTTATATGTAGCTTCTGCAAAAATAGCCTTTTCCGTAAGTTTGTAACGCGGGTCTGATTCATATGAGGTATCAAAACCAAATATCTGCCCCCCTTCCCCAAAGACCTCAAGGGCTTCAGCACTGTACGGATTGACATCTGGGAGATGGCTCTTTTCATCGCTGTAGTAAATACCGACTAGGTAGTCCAGTGAATCCTTCGAACCCACCAAACGTAATTCCTGAATAAACGTTTCGGTTTTGTTATCGTCAAGCTGCTCCCATGGCACGTTGGTTGGTAGTTCAAGTAGCGCCGTAGCGATTTTAGTATAATCTTCAAATCCGGGGGTCTCGCGTTTGAAGTAGGAGGTGGACGACGTTACCCCCAATAGATCACCCTCCCAGTTCACTGTCAGATTTGCAATAGTCACCTCGTCCTCGCGGTCCTCGCGAGTTAAGCGTGTCTGAATATATTTCTCATCTTCTATAGATCCTGGCGGCACATCAATCAGGTAAGGTGCGTCTAACTCAAGCTTCTGATGCATTAGCGATGGCGTAATCGTCAGGTTTTCATTGGGAGCATACTCGAGAATCGCTCGGAATCCATTCTGTGTCATCGAGTTCGCACCAGTTTTTACAGGAACTGTAGGATCAATTCCTGCCAAATCTGATGGATGAATTGCGTAGCGGTCGATGAAACCTTTGTCAGATTGATGGGATCCAAGCAAACGTAAACCAAGCTTTTCGTTCTGTAGGGGGATATTGAGAACGACATTCGCTTTTCGGCTCAATCCACTACTACCATCGATATGCGACAGGGTAGTCTCTGCGCGGCCCTCAAATTGGGACAAATTCGGTCTTTTCCCAACATACTTAACAGTACCACCCATTGAACCGGCGCCATAGAGCGTGCCTTGTGGCCCTCGCAAAACCTCAACCCGCTCCAGATCGAACATCATCACATCGAGATTGCGAGTGGTGGCGGATATTGGCACTTCATCGAGGTAGTAGCCGATGGTGGGCGAATTACCAGACCTTCCTGGCATGCCTCGGACAATCACTTCCGTCTGTCCGGGTCCAGTGCTTGTTACTGCAAGACCCGGCACGCTGAGAGCAAGATCCGAGACATTCTTGATTCCCGCATGCTCTAGATCTTCCCCGGATACCGCAGTGATACTAATCGGTACTTTTTGCAAAATCTGAGAGCGTTTCCGTGCTGTGACAATGATTTCTTCCAGTGTATTGTTTAGACTTTTTTGTCCCGCTTCTTCTGCTGAGACATCTACAGCTAATAGGGCGGCAAACATCCCCATCAAACCCATTTTATTTTTTTTCATAGCTCTTCCCTCATAATCTAAAAGTTTGATTGTTATACTAAGTACAATCCAAATACGCTGATCTATTCGATGCACCTTTCGATGCACCTTTGCATGTCATCTGACATAGGTCATATGACATGTTATACGGTTTTATAGTCACATTGCAACAACCGAAGCCTGCCCGATTCGATGTAAAAAAGCACAGTTATTCCCTCAATGCTTACCTGCACAAACTCATCTGGCTAGGCCTATGCTGCGGGTTCTTAGCAAAATCGAACGGCCAATAAAAAACCCCAACCCTGTCGGGTTGAGGTTTTGTTATTGGTGGAGGCGGCGGGAATTGAACCCGCGTCCGCCAGTCCGCTGCCTGCGGCTCTACATGCTTAGATCAGTCTTTAAATTTAGCCTGCTGCAACCCGACTGTCAGGGCGCACAACAAACGATTTCGGTAAGTGTTTAATGACTCCGCCCCGAACAAGCTTCATCACGATCTTATGAGATATGACGCCTGAGTGTCCCGAGGGACGCTGGACGCATAAGCACGGCTCCAGTCAGACGGCACCCTACTGGGTTTTAAGCAGCGAGTGCGTAGTTGTC
>JASLVT010000067.1 GCA_030741175.1 Porticoccaceae bacterium | reverse complement strand
CAGAGATATCGGCAATGGGTTTGAGTATATCTTTCTCAAGTTCAATCGCTTGTTTTAGGCTGATCGATTCGTTACTTAAGGGATGTTTACGTCTTGTTTCGCTATAGCGGCGCAACAGGTCGTTGTGTCTCGCCTGAAGAAAAATCACATCGACAGCAACGCCACTATCCTCAATGCCGGTAAGAATTTTAGGTATTTCACTCAGATCACCAACAAGATTGCGCGCATCTATACCGATGGCGAGGCTGTGTTCTTTGTCTCCAGTATCTTGTTTTAGTTGATGGATCAACGCTGGCAGTAGGCTGGCGGGCAGATTATCAATGCAGGTGAAACCAACATCTTCAAGGATATTGAGTGCCGATGTTTTGCCGGATCCTGAGCGACCGCTAATAACAACTAAGCGCATAATCAGTTTGCCCGCTCCAATGCAGTAGCGGCGGCGTATAGTTCCTCATTGCTGCTACATTGGCGCAGTGACTCGCGGGTATTTTTGTCTTGCATCAGTGCAGCTATTCTAGCGAGCGTCGCCAGATGTTCATCATTTTTTTCTTCAGGTACCACAAGGGCGAAAATAAGGTCAACAGGTTGATCGTCTTGTGCATCAAAATCGATAGATTTTTCTAACTTAATTAGACAACCATAGATGCGTCTGAAACCGGAAGCTCGGCAATGGGGAATAGCTACGCCCTCCCCAATACCCGTGCTGCCGAGCCGTTCACGAGCGATCAGATTATGAAACAGTTGATCAGTTTGTTCTGCGTCACCGCCCAATTGTTTGGTAATCAATGCGGATAGATCTTCCAATACCCGTTTTTTACTAGCTCCGGATAAGTCACACAGCGTCAGCGCTGGACTCAGAACATCACTGATTTTCATGAGATCTGCTAATGGCCTCGATGTTTCTCTTTATATTTAATAATTTGACGATCCAACTTGTCTGTCAGTGCATCAATCGCCGCATACATATCCTCATGCTCAGCAATGGCAAAGAGATCAGCGCCGGTCACATGAACAGTAGCTTCTGCTTTTTGAACTAATTTATCGACGGTGAGTATAACGGCGGTGCTGGTTATTTGTTCATAGTGCCTTTCTAGTTTAGAAAGTTTGGTCGTGACATAGTTGCGAATTGGGTCGGTGAGATCTAAATGGTGTCCACTGATGGTCATTTGCATACACTTCTCCTTTTACTTGGCATTGTCGAATCGTTTTCTCTGACTTGATGAAGGGATTCCCATGCTTTCACGGTACTTGGCCACGGTTCGTCGGGCAACTTGGATTCCCTGTTCTTCCAAAAGGGCGGTAAGCTTATTATCGCTTAATGGTTTGGCGGGTTGTTCTGCACTAATCATTTCTTTAAGGATAGCGCAAACTGCGGTGGATGAACACTCCCCCCCGCCAGATGTGCCAACATGACTGGAAAAGAAATATTTAAGCTCAAAAATGCCCTGTGGCGTGGCCAAGTATTTGCTGGTGGTTACGCGGGATATTGTCGATTCATGTAAATCTAATTTGGTAGCAATATCAGATAAAACCATAGGTTTCATTGCAACAGGGCCATGATCTAGGAAACCCTGCTGTAAATCGATAATAGTAATAGCAACACGCATTAGGGTCTCATTACGGCTCTCGAGGCTGCGTAAAAACCAACGTGCTTCGGCTAGGTTGTTCTTCAAAAACTGATTTTCATCACTGTTATCAGATCGATTGATCATGTTGCTGTAGGTGTCATTAATGCGCAGTTTGGGCGTATTGCTATCATTTAATTTGACATGCCAACGTCCAGAGACTTTCTCGACATAGACATCCGGAACAATATACTCTGCATCATTAGTCGCCAACGCTTCTCCAGGTCGTGGATTGAGGCTACGAACCAACAATAGCGCCTGTTGGAGTTCATCATAGCTATACTGTGTCTTCTTACTGAGGCGGTTGAGGTCGACTGATGCAATATCCTCAAGAAACTCATCGACCAAGCGTTTGGCTTGCTCCAAATAAGCGGTATCTGGGTCGAGTTGATTTAGCTGAATCAGGAGGCATTCTTGAATATTGCGACCAAATATACCAGGAGGGTCAAATTGTTGTAGCCGGTGTAATACGGCAAGTAACTCATCATCCTCTAATTGATCCTCCGGATCGTCTGGCTTTATATGAGCAGTGGTTTCACGAAGATCGTCATTAATCAGACCGTTGTCGTCAATGGCATCTATAAAAGCTTCAGCGATTTGGCGATCTCGATCTGAAAGTGGAGTTAAATTGAGCTGCCAGTGCAGGTGATCTTGCAGTGACTCTGTGACCTGAAATACCTGTTCAATATTCACTTCACCTCCAGCAGCACTAGTGGAGCTGGGACCACTGTAGACTTCGTCCCAACTGGCATCTACCGTGAGCTCTTGTGAATTATTCGATTCCCATAGGTTGTCCGCTTCGGCATCGGTCACTGTCTGTTCGGTAGCATCGGCGGCGGCTTGATGATGGCTGGGGTCATCGCTATTGAAGTCAACATCATTATCGTTCTGGCTGCTAGCGTTGGTGTTGCCGTCCCTTTCGTCACTAGCTGTCTGACTGCCATCCTCTTCCATTTCTAACAGTGGGTTGTTGTATAGCTGCTCAATAACTTCTTGCCGTAATTCAAGGGTCGACAATTGCAACAGACGAATAGCCTGCTGTAATTGTGGGGTCATGGTCAGCTGTTGGCTGATCTTGAGCTGGAGACCTGGACGCATATGCCTTGTTTGTTACGAAATGAGCCAGATGCAATTTTAGTGCCGAGTTAAGGTGGCTGGCAATGCTGTTATTGCGAATAAGCCCATTATTAGAGCGTAAAATGCTCTCCAAGGTAGGTTTTTCGTACTTTGGCATCGTTAAGGATGTGTTCTGTAGTTCCTTCCGAGATAACATGGCCTTCACCGATAATGTAAGCATGTTCACAGATATCTAGCGTTTCTCGTACATTATGGTCAGTTATCAGCACGCCAATGCCTTTGTCACGCAGATGCCGGATGATAGCTTTAATATCATTAACCGAGATTGGGTCAACACCGGCAAAGGGTTCGTCTAGAAGAATAAACTGAGGATCTGCTGCTAGTGCACGAGCAATTTCAACTCGCCGTCTTTCACCACCGGAAAGACTCATGCCGATATTCGTCGCTAAATGTGAGATATGAAACTCATGCATCAATTCTTCTAGGCGTTGATTGCGCTGTTGCCGTGTCAGTTCCGCACGGGTCTCCAAAATAGCTAGGATATTATTTTCGACGCTGAGCTTTCTAAATATTGAGGGTTCTTGCGGAAGGTAGCCCAGTCCACGTTGGGCGCGCCCATGCATAGGTAGTGATGTGATATCTACCTCGTCAATGGTTACGCTACCGCCATCTTGACCGATCAGGCCAATAATCATGTAGAAGCAGGTTGTTTTACCTGCACCATTTGGCCCCAACAATCCGACAATCTCCCCCTGTTTCACAGATAGAGAGACATCCTTTACCACAGGCCGTTTAGCATAGGACTTCGCCAAGTTTTTGGCTTCCAGAATGGCCATTAATTCGCTTCCTCTCGCTCTGGTTGCTCTGGATCTTCCTGATTTGAGGCTGGTATCACAAGCTGAATGCGTTTTTTAGTGCCACGGTTGTTACCATTGGCTTTCCAGGTACCATTTTTAATGTCATAAAAAATTATATCCCCAGTGACCAGAGTACCATTGCGTGATAACGAGGCACTCTTTTGTAGGCTGATTGTGTCATCAGTTAGCAAGTAATCGATAGTCTCTCCGTCAGCAATGACCATACTCTCATCGGACTGGGGTTGATGTCTAAAATTAGCAGGTTTGCCGAGAGATAATATACGATTAACTTTTCCCTCCGCGTAGTAGATGGTGACTTTATCTGCATTTATTGCCATAGAGCCTTGGCGAATAACTACATTGCCAGTGTACTCGGTGAGACCGGTCAATTGATTGCTTTCGGCAGAATCGGATTCTATCTTGATAGGCTGATTACTATCCTCTGGAAGACCCTGAGCATTCAGTGATAAGTTAAGCATTATCGCTACAAATACTGTTTTAACGTGGCTCATGAATAGCGCGAACCTTAGAGTTGATAATAAAAACTTCGTTAGTGAAATTAGCATTCAAGCCCGAGCCAGTGAGTGTAACCTCTGGCGTATGCAGTTTAAAGGCTCCGGAGTTATTTGCCGTATTACTGTCTGGTCGATAGTTTAAGTCATCCGTGTTTAAAATTGTCTGTCCTTCGGGAGCTTCTTTGACGGCCACGACATTTTCTTGCAATGAAACCAATTCGCCATGACCATAAAGGGTACCCAGTTTTGCTTTGATAGATAATTGGTCATTCTCGGTGTTAGTGCTACTGGACACAATGCTAGGCTGATTAAGCGTAAGCTCTGACTTTTTAGTAAAAAACTCCGCTCTTGGTGAGGTCAACATAAATTGTTGCTCACCAGTTCTTGAAAACTTGAGGCTACTGATCTCAGTCATATAGCTGTCCGCCACCGGAACCTCGTCCACCTGGCCGGTTTGTTTGCGCATAAAGGATTGGGGCGGGCTATCCCAAATTAACAAGAAGCCGCCAACGATAACCAACAATCCGGAGATTAGTAGCGTCTGTTTGATCATTGATAGTCGGCCAGTATCGTCTGTAGTTTGCCTTGAGCGTCAAGAATCATCTCAGCAACCTCGCGAACAGCACCTTGACCGCCACTGCTCGCCGTTTGCCAGTCAGCTTGTTTGGCATTGGTGCTACTGCCATTGGCGGGCGTGATGCCCAGCCCTGTGCAACGCATAACGGCGAGATCTGGTAAATCATCACCCACAAAAGCAATTTCGCTCATATCGATCTGCATAGTTTCCAAGATCTCATTGAGAGCTGTAAGTTTGTCTTCACGTCCTTGAATCAGTGGATCTATACCCAATTCATCAGCGCGGCGCTGTAATAACTTAGATACTCTTCCGGTGATAATACCAACCTGCACACCACCTTTTTGTAAAAGTTTAATGCCTAATCCATCCTGAATATCAAACGCTTTTAATTCTTCACCACTATTGCCATAGTACAGTTTGCCATCGGTGAGCACACCATCTACATCGAGAAGTAGTAATTTTATTTTCTTAGCCGCCATTATTACCGCGGGAGGGATCTTGTTGGTCATCACACTACCCCTGCGCGCAAAATATCATGCATGTGCAGAACGCCAATGGGGTGTTGATTTTGGTCCTCTACGATCAATGCAGTGATGCTGGCGTTTTCCATGGTGGTTAACGCCTCGGCAGCAAGCATTTGGTCACTTACAGTTTTAGGGTTGGCGGACATCACTTGATCTATTCTCGCAGAATCAATATTGATGTTTTGGTCGATAACGCGGCGCAAGTCACCATCGGTAAACACACCCAGTAGTTTATTATCACTATCGACCACGGTAGTCATGCCGAAGCCCTTATTAGTCATTTCTAGAAGTGCATCTTGCAGTGGTTGATCCGCAGTCACCACAGGGACTTCACCATCCCCATGCATAATGTCGCAGACGCGAAGTAGTAATTTGCGACCCAATGCGCCACCAGGATGCGAGAAAGCGAAGTCCTCTGCGCTAAAGCCTCGAGATTCTAGCAACGCTATCGCCAGTGCGTCTCCCATTACTAGTGTCACTGTGGTACTGGAAGTGGGTGCCAGATTTAAAGGACAGGCTTCAGTGGTTACACTAATGTCGAGATTGGCGCAGGCCGCTTGCGATAGCACAGATTCAGAGTCACCGGTCATACTGATCAGCGGTATACCTAGGCGTTTGATCAATGGCAACAGAGTGATTACCTCTGCAGTGCTACCGGAGTTGGAAATAGCGATGACCACATCGGTTTTGGTGATCATGCCCAAATCACCATGACTGGCCTCACCGGGATGAACAAAAAAGGCAGGGGTGCCGGTGCTTGCTAGAGTGGCAGCGATTTTATTGCCAATATGCCCAGATTTTCCCATACCGGTGACAACAACACGTCCCTTGCAAGCGAGAATAACCTCGCAGGCACGCTCAAAATCGCCATTGATAGAGGCCGATAGTTGCCCCACGGCAAGCGCTTCCATTTCTACGGTGCGAAGACCAGCCTTTATAAAGTTACCTGTTGTCATAGTTAAAATTCGTCAGTAGACCCCTAATCGCCGCCATTATAGTGCAAAAGCACCTTTGAGTATTAGTGGTTAGGTCGACGCAATTACCGGCCACAACAATATGTAGTAATAACCATAGCCACCCAGTAGCAACAACCCCATAGTTTTGGATATTCTGCCCGAACTACTGCGTAGTGCTAAAGCGGCCAAAATTACCATCAGCAAAGTCATAGCAGCCATAGCGAGAAAGTCACGGGAAAAGACTTCCGAGCCCAAGGCAATCGGTGTGATAGCGCCTGCTGAGGTCATTACTAGCATAAGGTTAAATAGGTTTGAACCAAAAACATTTCCCAGCGCGATATCGTGATGACCACGAAGAGCGCTGATCACTGATGCCGCTAATTCTGGAAGGCTTGTACCAATGGCCACCACCGTTAGACCAATAACCAATTCACTGACACCAGCATAGGTAGCAATAGATTTTGCTCCCCACACGGTGATTTCAGCACTTCCCAATAGAACAATGAGTCCTATGATAAACCAGACTATCGCATGAGACTTGGACAGATCCGGGAGAGCCTCGCTGTTGTCAATATTGTCGGAGTCAGGGTGATTTTTCTTGTACTTCACCACCAGTATCAGCAGTGGTATTACCAGCAGAGCTAGGCCAATACTTTCAGCGCGTCCGAGAAAGCCATTGTAAAGACATAGTCCAGCAAGTGCTGTGATCAGGATCAGTACCGGGCTCTCCTCGAGAAGCACTTGTTTTTTGACTGGAATAGGCGCGACCAGAGCGGTGATGCCG
>JASLVT010000066.1 GCA_030741175.1 Porticoccaceae bacterium | reverse complement strand
TGTTCAGCCTGCATGGTCTGACGTAGATTCATGGCGGATGTAGCCTACTATTTTTGATACTGGATATTCGCCGGCAGTAAATCATAGACTCAAGCGTTCTAAAAGCTAAAATACTACTCATAACAATATAACTGCCAACGGAAGTACCTATGTATAACGGAAAAACCTTAAGTCTTAAAGCCATAGAAAATGGATTTGTCGAAATTAACTTTGATAGTCAATCCGGTTCAGTCAATGTATTTAATCAGGAGACGTTGGGCGAGCTTAATGAGGCGGTAACTATTGTGCAGAACAGTGCGGATATTCGTGGCCTGTTACTCAGCAGTGGCAAATCGGTATTTGTGGTGGGTGCGGATATTACCGAATTCACCACTATGTTTGCGGCGCCCAAACAAGAATTTTTACAAGGTACTCAAGAGGCCAATAGGATTTTTTCTCAGATTGAAGATTTACCTTTTCCCTCGGTGGCGGCGATCAATGGTTTCGCCCTTGGTGGTGGGTTTGAAGTCTGTCTCGCCTGTGACAGCAGGGTAATCGCTTCAAATGCTGCTGTGGGTCTACCGGAAACTGGCTTGGGTATTTTACCCGGCTGGGGCGGCACCGTGCGTTTGCCGCGCCTCGTTGGTTTTTCAACTGCAGTGCAATGGGTCACTTCGGGTAATCAGCAGAAACCTGAGGCCGCGTTGGCTGCTGGTGCCGTCGATAGCGTGGTAGCGCCTGAGTCTCTGCGCGAGGCCTCTCTAGCTCTACTGGCCGAACTAGCCGATGGTAGCCGCGATTACGCTGCCCGTCGCAGCCAGAAGCACAGTGCACTACCTGAGGCCGCTGAGGAGCTAAGCGGCCTGTCAGAGAAGTTTCAGGCAATGATTCAGGCCTCAGCGGGCAACCATTATCCAGCCCCTCTAAAGGTGGTTGAGCTGATGACTAAGGCGGCGACTGTAGGTCGCGATGAGGCCATTGCTATGGAAAACCTCGCTTTTTACGAGATTTCTCAAACATCTCAGGCGCGTGCACTGGTCGGACTGTTTCTCAATGATCAGTTTATTGCCAAAACTGCCAAAGGCTATGCCGCCGCTCTGGGAGAGAAACTGCCGCCTGTGGCCCAGGCTGGTGTGATAGGCGCCGGTATTATGGGCGGGGGCATTGCCTACCAGAATGCGCTCAGGGGCTTTCCTGTGGTGATGAAGGATATTGCCGAGCCAGCGCTGGATTTAGGTATCAGTGAAGCTAAAAAACTCCTTGGCAAATCAGTTAAACGCGGCAAGCTCAGCGAAGAGGGTGCTGAGCAGATTCTGGCAAAAATTACACCCACTTTGGACGACAACGCTATCGCCGGTTGCGATATGGTCGTTGAGGCTGTGGTTGAATTGGAGTCGGTTAAAAAGCAGGTTCTGCCAGCAATTGAGGCGCAGGTGCCCAGTACAGCAACGATTACCTCCAATACCTCCACTATCAGCATCAATCGCTTGGCGACATCCTTGCAGCGTCCAGAGAACTTCTGCGGCATGCATTTCTTTAACCCAGTGCATGCCATGAAACTGGTCGAGATTATTCGCGGCGAAAAGACTTCAGATTCAACCATTGCCGCAGTCTGCAACTATGCATTGGGTCTGGGTAAAAAGCCGATTGTGGTCAATGATTGTCCCGGATTTCTGGTTAACCGGGTGTTATTTGGTATGACCTTTGGTCTGGAAATGCTGCTTAGAGAAGGTGCTGACTTTCAACAGGTTGATAAGGTTATGGAGGCCTGGGGTCTGCCTATGGGGCCAGCCTATCTTATGGATGTGATTGGTATAGATACCATTATCCACTGCTACAGCTCGATGACCGAGGGCCTGCCCGAGCGCTTTAGTAAAGGTGATCGCTGGCCTACTGAAACCATGTTTAACGCCAATCGCTTGGGGCAGAAAAATGGATTGGGCTATTACAAATATGAGCTCAATGAAAAGGGCAAGCCCGCTAAGCTGGTTGATACCGATGCTGTGGCCCTTCTGGAGACTATTGCCGGCCCGGCGCAACAGGTTGACGCCGATGAAATTGTCGATCGACTGTTAATCTCTATGGCGATGGAAATGGTGCATTGTTTGGAGGAGGGTATTGTTGCCTCGCCAGCAGAGGCCGATATGGCGCTTATCTATGGCGTTGGATTTCCTGCCTTTAGGGGCGGAATCTGTCGCTGGATGGACGAAGAAGGGTTGGCGTCAATTGTGGAAAGAGGCGATAAATATGCCCATCTCAGTGAGCTCTATCGTCCCACCGATAGATTGCGGGACATGGCCGCTAAGGGCGAGCGATTCTACGCTTAAGCCGGCTCTCTCGGCACAGGAGCGGTCGCACAATCTGAGTTTATTATCTGCCCTGATATACTCTGTTGATAGCTAATCGAAAAATATTGGATTAGCTATCAGCGGGGCGAGCAGGTGATCCCTGTAAAAATGGACCATCAACACAGATTCGTTGCCCCTCTGGCGTGGCACAGGCACCACAGATGCCGACGCCACATTTGGTCAAGTAATCTATCGCGCTAAAGATTTGCTCATCGCGGCAGAACTCTCGCTGCACCGCAGCGGCAGCATGCACCATCGGTGCTGGCCCACAGTTATAAAACACCACTTTATCCAGCTCTTCTGCTGTCATTTGCAACAGACGAGAGCGCAGTAGCTCGGTGACCACACCTTTAAAGCCCTGACTGCCATCATCGGTGGCCACATGCACCTGTGCAATCTGTTGGCATTCCTCGAGATAATATAATCGCTCGGCGGTACGAGCGCCGGTAAATACTTCTGCATTACCAAAGTCCCGTGCCAACTGATAGACAGCGGCAAGACCGGTACCGCCTGCGACAGCCATAATTTTGGCATCCTCAGCTGGTGATACGGGAATACCATGGGGGCCACGCACATAGACTTCGGTACCCACGGCAAGGTCCATCAACTCGTGGGTAAACAAGCCGACATCAATTACCGCCAGCTGGAATGGGTCATCGGACAGTGCAGAAAAAGGCTTCTCGCCAACACCCGGCACCCAGAGAAACACAAATTCACCGGCCTGAATATTAATCTTGCGATCAAAGGTCAGCACGCAGATATCATCACAGACTCGTTTGTTATCGACCAGCACCACAGGCTCAAAATCCATATCTATATCGTAGCGAATATGGCCTTCAGCCTTATCGGAATCAAAACAAATATCAGATTCAAGCTGGTTAAAATAGCTGGCCATATCATCGGTTGTCATACCGGTAAGCGCAGAGCCAACACCCACAATGGTCGAGCCAGCATTGATAAATTCTCGGATATCAGCAGCACTGCTAGCGCCGCCACAACCTATAATCGGTATATCGGTCGCGGCAGAAATTTCTCGCACGCACTTCAGCGCAATAGGTAATACCCCTTTGCCCGACATGCCGCCGGCACCATTGCTAAGTACTGCATGGCCATGGGATGAGGTATAGCCTGGGCCCACAGTGTTGATGGCACAGAGTGCGTCGGCACCGCCAGCAACCGCGGCCAATGCTATCTCAGCAATATTGGATGTATTGGGCGTTAGTTTTGGAATAACAGGGATATCGACCACAGCTTTGACTGCCGCTGTTACCTCACGCACTAGTTCGGGATCCTGACCCATCGCCATACCGTAGCCTTTGGCATGGGGGCAAGACAGGTTGAGCTCAAGACCATTGGCCACGGGTGCCATAATTTTAGCCACCTCAACAAACTCCTCAACACTGCCACCAAAGATCGATACCAACAAAAATCGATCCTCGGGAATTCGCAGTTGTGCCATTGCTTCAGCGGCGGCACGGGCGCCTGGGTTGGTTAGGCCAACAGCATTCACAAAACAACCCGGTGCATATTGGCTGTACACCGGCTCGCGATTACCCGCACGCACATCTGGGCCAACGCTTTTGGTTGTAAGCACACCCACTTGTGGCATATGGTCAAACACATATTGGATGATGGAGGTCGCTGTAGTGACAATGCCAGAGGGAATTGTAAATGGGCCGGAGAGGGTCTTGCCAAGAAAATCTGTCTTCAAGATGGTTTGCTCGAAACTGGTTTTAATATGAGTACTACGCAGGCGACGATTATACCGATTTTACAGAATTTATCTGCCCTGATTTAGCAAATGGCGCAGCTTATTGCCGGCATAAAAAAAGGGTGGCGAAAACGCCACCCTCTCTTGAACACCAGACGAACTTAAAACTGATTCATAGTGTTATCTTTACCTGCAGCTTTAAGCGCCGCATCACCGGCAAAGTATTCTTTATGGTCATCACCCATATCCGAACCGGCCATATTCTGATGTTTCACACAGGCTATGCCCTGACGGATTTCTTTGCGCTGTACACCGGCTACATAGCCCAACATACCTTGATCGCCAAAGTATTCTTTAGCTAGGTTGTCGGTCGACAAAGCAGCGGTATGGTATGTCGGCAAGGTGATCAGATGATGGAAGATACCAGCTTGCTTGGCTGCATCTGCTTGGAATGTGCGAATTTTACCATCTGCCTCAACAGCCAATTCAGTGTCGTCATAGCTCGCATTCATCAGATCCGCTCGATCATAGGCACTCAGGTCCTTACCTGCTTCAGACCAGGCATCAAACACCTGCTGACGGAAGTTTAGCGTCCAATTGAATGAGGGCGAGTTGTTGTACACTAGCTTGGCGTTGGGCACTACCTTGCGAATTTCATCAATCATGCCGCCAATCTGGCCGATATGAGGCTTTTCAGTTTCAATCCAGATCATATCAGCGCCGTTTTGCAAACTGGTAATGCTATCGAGAATACAGCGAGCTTCACCGGTGCCAGATTTAAACTGGAATAGGTTGCTTGCCAAGCGCTTAGGTCGCACCAGCTTGCCATTTTGATTGATGACCACATCACCATTGTTCATATCTTCAGGAGCAACTTCCTCAACATCCAAGAAGCTGTTGTACTGATCACCCAGATCACCTGGCTCATGGCTTACGGCGATTTGCTTGGTTAGGCCTGCACCCAATGAGTCTGTACGAGCAACAATTACGCCATCATCGACGCCTAGCTCAAGGAAGGCGTAGCGAACCGCATTGATTTTGGCAAGAAAGTCAGCATGTGGCACAGTGACTTTGCCGTCTTGGTGGCCGCATTGTTTTTCATCTGACACCTGATTTTCAATTTGAATACAGCAAGCGCCCGCTTCAATCATTTGCTTGGCCATCAGGTAAGTGGCCTCGGCATTACCAAAACCGGCATCGATATCGGCGATAATCGGCACCACATGGGTCTGGTGGTTATCGATTTTTTCTTGAATAGCCGCCTTGTTTGATGCGTCAGCTGCATCCAGCTCGCGGAATAGACCGCCGAGCTCTCTAGCATCAGCCTGACGCAGAAAAGTGTAAAGCTCAGCAATCAATCCAGCTACCGAGGTTTTTTCGTGCATTGACTGATCGGGGAGGGGGCCAAACTGCGAGCGCAATGCGGCGATCATCCAACCCGAAAGATAGAGATACTTTTTATCAGTAGAACCAAAATGTTTTTTAATTGAAATTAGCTTTTGCTGGCCGATAAAGCCATGCCAGCAGCCTAGTGATTGAGTGTATGCAGCTGGGTCTTTGTCGTATTCAGCCATATCTGCACGCATAATCCCGGCGGTATATCGAGCAATATCTAGCCCGGTTTGAAAACGATTTTGAGCGCGCATACGGGCAGCAGATTCAGCATTGATAGCGCTCCATCCTCCTGACATGCTTTCTTTGAGCTTGTTAACAGCGGCGATATTGTTCGAGTAAGTGGACATGTAAACCTCGTTTTCTAATAGTTGTTTGACAGTCTCAGGAGTTTAGGTATCATGCCAATATAAATCTAATTAATAGTTTGTATTTCGGGCATTCTTTTTATGAATATATCTAGAGTTGATCTAAACCTGTTGGTGTACCTTGATGTGCTGTTGCGTGAGTGCAATGTAACCAGAGCAGCAGAGGAGTTGGGTATCAGTCAACCGGCCATGTCCAATAGCCTGCGTCGATTGCGAGACTTATTTAGCGACCCGATACTAGTTCGTACCAGTGATGGAATGACGCCGACTGAGAGGGCACTTGAGTTACAGCCAATGGTCCGCTCTGTGCTATCAGCAGCGGAGCAGGCAATTTTGCCTACCGCTGAATTTGATCCTGCGAGCTCATCCCGTATTTTTCGCATCACGGCCAGTGATTACACTGAATCCACCTTACTGCCGCGACTTCTTCGTGAGCTTTTCAAACAGGCGCCCGGTATCAGGCTAGATATTATGACCCCCAGTGATATCAGCTTCCATGATGTTGAGCGCGGCAAAGTTGATCTGGTTATTAATCGCTTTGATAACCTGCCACAGTCCTTTCACAAGGTACGCCTGTGGGACGACAGCTTTTCATGTATGGTCAGCGCCTCTAACCCGGTTAGAAATAACTGGAATCTAGACAGTTATTTGGCCGGTAGGCATGTATGGGTGAGTAAAACCGGTATGGGTGTCGGCGTAGGTATGACCCCTGACGATGTACAGCGTCTAGGTTGGGTCGATGAGGCATTATCCAAACAGGGCGCAAAGCGCGATATATCCGTATTTACCCGCCATTATCAGGCTGCTCTGTTACTTGCAGAGCAGGATAATCTGATTGTTACCCTGCCCAGCATGGCTGCACAGGTTATGCGACAAGATGCCAATGTAGTCATTCTAGAGCCGCCGTTTGAAATTCCTCTTATGCGACTTGATATGGTCTGGAGCCCACTATTGCAGCATGACCCGGGGCATCGCTGGCTCCGTCAGCTTATCAAAACAGTGTCGGGGGAAATGCAGGCCTAATAGGGTATTTTTGCGCTGAATACCAAAGATATAAGCCATCCATTTGGCAAATCCAGCACTTATCCATAGACTCGCTGATATTGAATGATGGAGGAGATAACGATGAGCACACCCATAGAGCATTCAGGACTGCAAATTGCCCCAGCCATCTATGAGCTGGTCACCAATGAAGTCTGCCCCGCGGTAGGCCTCGATGCAGATCAATATTGGCGTGGGTTCTCGGAGATCGTCCATCAGTTTGCGCCGCGAAATATTGCTCTATTGGAAAAAA
>JASLVT010000065.1 GCA_030741175.1 Porticoccaceae bacterium | reverse complement strand
TGAACTCGCCCTGAGAGTGGCAGAGCATAGCCGCAACAATGCCGCTAGCTTGGAATTGGTGGAATTGTGGGTCGATAACGCGCCGCGGAGTCTTTCCGCGCACCAAGCCGCATTGCAAATCAAGGCGATGCAGGGGGACGCTATCGGTGCGCTCAATCACGCCGCTTGGCTGTTTCGTCAACATGATGATATCGATGCGTTTCTTGCACTGACATCCATACAACTCAGCAAAACCCAGACGCAAGAACTTATCGAGGCATACCAAACTCTACCCCTGAGCACCGAACAAAAGCCCTTTGCTCTGCTGGCAATTGCCATGCTCTACCGCAGCGATGGCCAGTTGCAGATGGCTGAACAGAGCGCAACCGCATTTCTCGCTATTCAACCGGACAATCAAGCTGGTCTTCTTCTGCTAGCCCGATTAATGCATCAACAAGATCGTGTTGAAGAGGCGGCAACACTTCTCGTTGATGCACTGCGAAAGCGACCCAGTGATCGACCATTGCGACTGCAATATGCACGCTTTTTAACCCTAATCGATGTGCAACAGGCGATTGCGGAATTTGAAGCGCTACGAAGCGATGATCCCGCCGATCAGGAAGTTAATTTCCTACTGGCGCTGTTACTTCACAATCAAGGGCAGAATGACCGAGCGATGGGACTATTTGCGCAAGCGAGTCAAAGATCCAGTCTACGAGCAGATGCTCAATTTCATATGGGCACTATTTCGGAAACAAGGGGTGATAACACTAACGCCATCAAGCATTACGCTCAGGTGCGATTTGGACGCAATTATCTCCCCGCGGTATCAAGATTAACCCTGTTACTAAATCAACAATACGGGTTGAGTGCTGCGCGACAAAATTTGCAACGGTTGCGGGCGGAACAGCCGGAACAGGCGGTTACCCTATTCCAAATCGAATCGAATCTTCTGGTCAGCCTAGAAAAATCTGAGGAGGCATTATCCATTCTCAGCGATGGTTTAAAAGCCTTCCCCAATGACACTCAGCTACTCTACGCACGATCCATGGTCGCTGAGCAGCAAGATGATTTTGTTCTCGCCGAAAAGGATTTACGCACCCTGATTGCCATGGATGAGAACAATGCCATGGCACTTAACGCCCTTGGCTACAGTATGATTTTGCACACTGATCGTCACCAAGAAGCACAGCGACTAATCAAGCGCGCCTATCTGTTGAATCCTGGTGACCCAGCGATTATCGATAGCATGGGCTGGGTGTTGTTTAAACTGGGGCAGCTAACCGAGGCGCTAGACTATTTGCAGAAAGCCTTTGATCTTCTGCCAGATCCCGAAATAGCCGCTCACTTGGGTGAGGTACAGTGGCTTTTGGGTGATAAGCAAACTGCTTTAGATATCTGGCAACAGGGTTTACAGCAAGCCCCTGAACACCACAGCATTACGGAAGCAATGCAGAGACTGGGTGCCGAACTGTGAAACTGAAAGTACTACTGCTACTGGCTCTTATCATCACAACTGGCTGTAGCCATCAGCCACCGCTAGCACCCCAGAGCGGCAGCTGGACCGAGCACCAACAACTGCTAGCGGCATATGACCAATGGCAATTGCAAGGCAAATTAGGCTTTAAATCATCCGATCGTGGCGGTAGTGCCAACCTGAACTGGACTCAAAACCGCCAACAATATCAAGTTCAGCTATCTGGACCTCTCGGCGCAGGCAATGTTGTGATCGCAGGCGACCATACCAGTGCGCAGATGCAGCAAGGAGAGCGCTACTATGTCGCTGCCCCAGAGGTGTTAGCCGCTCGCTTCACCGGCCTACCAATTCCTGTGGATGCCCTTAGTTGGTGGGTGCGCGGGCTACCCAATCCCAATCAGACTGCGCCAACCGAGCTAATAAACAATCCTGATGGTACCGCCTTGAGCTTTGATCAACAGGGCTGGCAACTGAGATTTTCTCGCTACCAAATGACCAGCGCGGGGCTACTGCCCAGAAAAATCAGCGGTCAACTTGGGGACCAGAGCTTTAAACTGGTAATATCGCGCTGGAATTCACCAGAATAATCACCAGCGGTAGTGAAACTATGTCTGCTGTTACATTGCCCTCACCGGCCAAACTCAATCTCTTTCTGCATATCACAGGTCGTCGTGACAACGGCTACCACGATCTTCAGACGCTATTTCAGTTACTCGACTATGGTGACAATCTAACTTTTAAAGCCAACACCACGAGCAAAATCACTCTGAGCGCATCGCTTGATGGTGTTGATGCGAATGATAATTTAATTATCCGCGCAGCCCGTCTGTTACAGGATAAAACCAGCTGTAAGCAGGGTTGCGCCATAAGTCTCGATAAACGCATACCCATGGGCGGCGGCCTCGGCGGTGGCAGCAGCAATGCAGCAACGACATTGGTTGGCCTCAATGCCCTTTGGCACTGTGGTCTCAGCCTCGAGGATTTGGCTGCAATGGGCCGCGAATTGGGTGCCGATGTGCCTGTTTTTGTACAGGGAAACAGTGCATTTGCCGAGGGAATTGGCGATGTTTTAACACCGATAGATATTCCCGAGCAATGGTATTTGGTAATCACACCAAATGTGCAGGTCTCTACCGCCGAAATTTTTTCGCATCCTCAATTGACAAGGAACTCTCCACCCATCAAAATACGCGCCCTCTCAGGGGTGCAGTACAGGAATGACTGTCAGACCGTAGTCGAGAAGAGTTATCCAGCAGTGAAGCAAGCATTGGAATGGATAGCGGATTACAACAACCCACTGATGACAGGGACTGGTGCTAGCGTATTTTGTTGCTTTGCTAACCAGACAGAGGCTCAACAGGCTCTCGACTTGGTACCAAAACAATGGTCTGCGTTTATAGCGCGGGGCGAGAATCGCTCCACACTGCACCAGCAATTGGGAAAAATTTTTACTGGGGCGTCGCCAAGTGGTTAAGGCACCGGGTTTTGATCCCGGCATCGGAGGTTCGAATCCTCCCGCCCCAGCCAGTTCAAATTATGAATACCAGGAAAAATGACGTGGCAAGATTAACGGTCTTCTCCGGAAATGCAAATCCGGAACTGGCAGCTGAAATCGCTCGCACATTGGGCCTTCCTCTCGGTGATGCACTGGTATCATTGTTCTCAGATGGCGAAATCAATATTGAGATTCGCGAAAATGTTCGCGGTCATGATGTATTTGTGGTGCAACCCACCTGTGCACCCACCAACCGCCATTTGATGGAGTTGGTGCTGATGATCGATGCATTGCGCCGAGCCTCTGCTGGCCGAATTACCGCCGTGGTGCCCTATTTCGGCTACGCCCGTCAAGATCGTCGTGTACGCTCAGTACGTGTGCCCATCAGCGCCAAAGTAGTTGCTGATATGCTCTCCAATGCTGGCGTTGATCGCGTGCTCACTGTCGATCTCCATGCTGAGCAAATTCAAGGCTTTTTCAACTGCACAGTGGACAATGTCTACGGTGCACCGGTTTTGTTAGGCGATATTGAACGTCAGAATTACAAAGACTTGCAGGTCGTATCACCCGATGTTGGCGGTGTTGTCCGTGCTAGAGCCGTAGCCAAACAACTGGGTTGTGATCTGGCTATTATTGATAAGCGTCGTCCAAGTTCCAACCAGAGTGAGGTAATGAACCTTATCGGTGAAGTTGAAGGGCGCACCTGTGTGTTGGTCGATGATATTGTCGATACCGCAGGCACATTGTGTAAAGCGGCAGAGGCACTAAAGAAAAACGGTGCTGCCAAGGTCGTCGCCTATGCCACCCACGCTGTTCTGTCTGGTGGCGCCATTGATAATATTAAAAACTCTCAGTTAGACGAATTGGTTGTAGCCAACAGTATCCCACTGAGCGACGACGCCAAGAAGTGTAAAAAGATCCGTAGCCTGCAGTTGGGCAAGCTTCTCGGTGAATCTGTGCGTCGAATTAGCAACGAAGAATCCATTAGCGCCATGTTTGACTAGGTGAAAACCTAGCAACGGGCACTTTTAAAACCGCCTTCTTAAAAGAGGCATTAAACCCCACTACAGGTCTGGTCGCGGTCTGTTGTGGCACAACATTGGAGACTATCATGTCTACTGATTTTACCTTACATGCGAAAGGTCGCGAGGATACAGGGAAAGGTGCGAGCCGCCGCCTGCGTCGTCTGGCCGGAGAAATACCCGCAATTGTCTATGGCGGTAAGAAAAAAGCCGCAAAACTCACGCTTGTCCATAAAGATGTAATGAAAGCCCTAGAGAACGAGGCTTTCTACTCACATATTATTTCTCTCGACATTGATGGCAAAGCTGAAGACGTTATCGTTAAAGATGTGCAACGCCATCCTGCTAAAGCCATTATCTTGCATATGGACTTCTTGCGTGTCAGCAAAAACACCAAACTACAAACTCGAGTACCGTTGCACTTTATCAACGAAGATACCTGTGTTGGCGTTAAATTGGGTGGTGGTCTGATTGCTCGCAGCATGACCGAACTGGAAATCATGTGTCTGCCAGCCGATCTTCCCGAATACCTCGAGGTGGATATGGCTGAAGTCGAACTGGGTCAGACCTTGCATATCTCTGATATCAATCTACCTAAAGGCGTTGAGTCCGTTGCCCTAAGTCATGGCGACGACCACGATCTGCCTATCGCCGCGGTGAATAAGTCCAAAGCGAAAGACGAAGACGAAGCACCAGCAGCCGATACTGATGCTGATGCTGACGCCGGTGAAGCTGCCGACGATAGTGCTGAGGACGCAAGCGAAGAGTAATCTTCGTCTGCCCTCTGAGTAGGCCCTGACATTGGAAGCGCCCGTTGAACTCATAGTAGGACTGGGAAATCCCGGCCCCAACTATCAACGGACGCGGCACAATGCCGGGGCCGACTTGGTTCTGGAACTGGCAAAATCGCTATCGGTGGAACTCAAACACGAGAGTAAATTTTTTGGTGATACCGCCAAGACCATTATCGCCAACCGAACCGTGCGACTGCTAATACCCAGCACCTTTATGAATCTAAGTGGCAAATCCATTGGTGCGCTGGCCAAGTTCTATCAAATTGCGCCAGAAAATATATTAATCGTCCACGACGAGCTGGATTTAGCGCCGGGCACTGCCCGCTTTAAAAAAGGCGGCGGTCATGGCGGTCACAATGGGCTGAGAGACGCCATTCGCTGTTTGGGCAATAGTCAGCTGTTTGCGCGTTTACGGATTGGCATAGGCCATCCCGGTCAGGCAAATCAGGTGGCAGACTATGTACTCAAGAAAGCCTCACCCAGTGATCAGCAACTTATAACCAACAGTATTGATGATGCCCTGCGCCATCTGCCCACCGCCGTAGAGGGTCAGTGGGAAAAGGCCATGACGGCACTCCACAGCATTTAACATCTAGCCGAAAAGACGCTGGAACAAAGGTAATTATAAAATGGGTTTTAATTGCGGAATTGTTGGACTGCCTAATGTTGGCAAGTCGACCTTATTTAATGCACTGACCAAAGCGGGTATTGGCGCGGAAAATTTTCCCTTCTGCACCATTGAGCCCAATACTGGTGTTGTGCCTATTCCCGACCCCCGTCAGGATAAAATCGCCGCCATTGTCAATCCGGAGCGCACTATTCCCACCAGTATGGAATTTGTCGATATCGCCGGCTTGGTGGCCGGTGCCTCCAAAGGTGAGGGTCTGGGCAACCAGTTTCTGTCCAATATTCGCGAAACTGACGCAATTGCCCATGTTGTACGCTGCTTTGATGATGAAAATGTTATTCATGTGGAGGGCCATATCAGCCCACCCGATGATATTGATGTGATCAATACTGAATTGGCACTGGCCGATCTCGACAGTGTCGAAAAAGCACTACTGCGCGCCACCAAGGCGGCCAAAGGCAAAGATGCCGACGCCATTGCCCTTAAAGCCATAGCCGAGAAAATACTGCCTCATCTCAATGAGGCCAAGCCATTGCGCTCCTTTGGCTTGAACGACGATGAATTAAAACTGCTCAAGCCCCTCAGCCTGCTGACATTGAAACCCACCATGTATATCGCCAATGTCGATGAAGAGGGTTTTGACAACAATCCCTATCTGGATGCCGTGATCAGCATTGCTGAAGCCGAGGGCTCAGTGGTGGTGCCCATCTGTAATAAACTGGAAGCGGAAATTTCTGAGCTTGAGGATGATGAAAAAATCGAATTCCTACAGGAAATGGGCATGCAGGAACCCGGCTTAAATAGAGTGATCCGTGCCGGTTATAGCCTACTCGGGCTGCAGACCTACTTTACCGCCGGCCCCAAAGAAGTGCGCGCCTGGACCATCCCTGTGGGTGCAACTGCTCCCAATGCGGCCGGTAAAATCCACACCGATTTTGAAAAAGGCTTTATACGCGCAGAGATTGTTGGCTACGACGACTATATAGCCGGCAATGGCGAGCAAGGGGCCAAAGATGCCGGCAAATGGCGTCTTGAAGGCAAGGACTATATTGTTGCGGATGGTGATGTTATCCATTTCCGCTTTAATGTTTAACCGGCAAACTAGCAGCTAGCTGCCTGTTAGATGCCACCAACTCAGGGTTTAGTTTCGTCAGCGCCATCGATCTAACTGACCCATTTGCCCGTACAGTGCCGCAAGATAAGGCCTCAGTGCCGGTTGCATTGTCGAGATATCAACGACCTGAGAGGAAAGTAGCCATGGTTAAATCAATTATCAAAGTACTCAGTGGCTTACTGATCACGGCAATTGTTATTGCCAGCCTCTATATCGGCATTACTGTCCCCGGCGGTATCAGCGGATTTTGGACCATGATCACTGCGGTTTCTGGTCTAAATCAGTCTGCTGACACAGTGAATAATTCGGCATTTTCTCTGCCTGCAGGCTTCGAAGTCGATATTGTCGCTGAAGATCTGGGCTATGCGCGTTTTATTCTAGTGACCGATAACAACGATCTTATTGTCAGCATTGCCGATATCGGCCAGATACTGCTCTTGCAAGATAGTGACGGCAACGGTACCACCGAGACTCATCGTATCCTTATAGAGGGTCTCAATGGCCCACAGGGCCTCGCCTTTGATGGCGACTGGCTGTACTTTAGCGAAAGCGATAAAGTCAGCCGCGTATTATTTGATCACAGTAGCGCCACAATCGTCGGAGAGATCGAGACATTGATCAGCGATCTGCCCTACGCGTTGATTCATAGAGCCAAAATTATTG
>JASLVT010000064.1 GCA_030741175.1 Porticoccaceae bacterium | reverse complement strand
TTGGTGATCTCCATGTGACCTGCAGTTCGCCACTCAGTCGCAACTTTCGCATTGGTGTGGCGTTGGGGCAGGGTAAAACATTGGAGCAGGCAGTGTCTGAGGTGGGTCAGGTGGCCGAGGGGATAAACACCACTAAATTGGTTATACAGAGAGCGGAGCAGTTAGATATTTATATGCCGTTGGCGTCGGCTCTCTACGCCACATTATTTGAGCAGCGGCCAATTAAGGAGTCTCTGAGAGCGATGATGCTGGCAGAGCAAAGTACAGATGTTGAATTTATGGTGAAAACTAATGAGTGAAAATAAGATTCCCTTCGCAAATATTGATACCTGGGTGCGTTTTGCCTATATGGTGTTATATACCGTGCTGTTATTGGCGGCTCGTCTGGTAATCAGTATATTGGTGTTGGTACAGTTTTTATTTGTCCTGCTCAGTGGCAAAGATAATGAAAACTTGCGTAATCTCGGCCAGGGGTTGGGTAAGTGGGTCTATCAGACGATTATGTTTTTAACCTTTAATACAGAAAACAAACCGTTCCCCTTCGATGAGTGGCCGCTGATAGACCCCTCTGAGGGCTATGAAGTACGCTCCGCAGAGACCGTTGATGATGCTGAGTTTGTCGAGGTAGACGAAGCCAATGATGAAGATGTACCTTCATTTACCGCTGCAGATGATGCAAACGACAAAAAATAGTCATTGATGTGCAACTGCTGATCTTGCGTCATGGGCACGCCGACGCGGGTAGCCCAGATCAATCCCGACAACTCTCTGTCTACGGCCGTGAACAGGTGCGTAAGCAGATGTTGCGGCATGATCGGGATATCAGTGCAACGCAAGTGGTGCTGAGTAGTCCCTACGTTAGGGCGGCTCAGACGGCGGAGATTTTTGCTCAGGCAACCGCAGCAACATCAATTCAGTGGTCAGATGATCTGGTGCCGAACGGCAGTTTGCGACGGGTGGAAGCCTTGTTACAGCAATATCAAGCGAGCAATGTGCTGTTGGTCAGTCATTTGCCATTGGTGGGTTTGTTAATTGATTACTTAACCGGAGAAACAGCAACCTCTATGGGTACCGCGAGCCTCGCATCACTGTCCATGGATTATCCCGCACAGGGAATGGCAACTTTACATTGGAATCATTATGTCGATTGAATTTATAAGAGAGCGCAGCTTTGAAAATAAAGGGCTGACATTACAAGCCAAAGAATGGGGTCGTTCAGGTTACCCTCCTGTTATTGCGTTACATGGCTGGTTGGACAATGCCAATAGTTTTGATCGTATGTTGCCCCATATGAAAGATCTGCATGTGATTGCCCTAGACTTGGCTGGCCATGGTCGCAGCGACTTTCGCTCTCAGGATTCCAGTTATGATATTTGGTGTGATCTGGCTGATGTATTGGCGGTTGCTGATCAAATGGGCTGGAAGACTTTTAGCCTGTTGGGGCATTCTCGCGGTGCAGTGATTGCCGGTTTGGTAGCTGGCGCATTTCCTGAGCGGATTGAAAGATTGGCTATGATCGACGGGTTTATGCCGCCACCTACAGATGCCGCTAATATGCCCAAACAGATTGCCCGCGCGATTCATGAACACAAACGCTATAGCACTGCGTCTCCCACCATTTTTGACGACTACGAGCGCGCGGTTCAAGCGCGAGTCAAAGGCTTTGTGCCACTAGAACATGAAGCTGCTTCTATTCTAGCCGAACGGGGCGTAGTTGAGGCCGATGGGTTGTTCTATTGGCGCAATGATCAGCGCCTTAAAGCGGCTTCCATGATCAAGTTATCGGCGGACAATATAAAAGCTTTCTTAACCGCTATTCGCGCACCGGTGATATTGGTTCAGGCGCAAAACAGTGCATATAAACCCGATGAAACGCAAACGGCGGCCTTTAAGTTGATCCCGCATATGCAGGTTGTTCAGATAGTTGGTTCCCACCACCTGCATATGGAGGAGCAGGCAGAGCAGGTGGCAAAAGAGATTCAGCCGCTATTTGGCTAATATGGATGGACTGCAAAAGCACTAAGTTTATCAATAACGAAATATCAGCATTCCAAAATATAAAAAAGCCCAACGTTATAGCGTTGGGCTTTTTTATTCGATAGCTGCTTTTCGATAGCCGTTTTTCGACAGCTGTGATTACTGTCAGCTACTGGTTGTTTAGCAGGGCTAAAAACTCGGTGCGAGTTGCCTGTTCGGTGCGGAAGCTACCCAACATGGCAGAGGTTTTCATCGACGAGTTTTGTTTCTCAACACCACGCATCATCATACACATATGTTTAGCTTCAACGATTACCGCGACACCACGGGCGTCAGTAACCTCCTGAATAGTTGATGCCACTTGCTGCGCCAGTGCCTCTTGAATTTGCAAGCGGCGCGCAAACATATCGACCACTCTAGCCACTTTGGAGAGACCTAACACTTTGCCGTTGGGGATATAGGCGACATGGCATTTGCCGATAAAAGGCAGTAAGTGGTGCTCACAGAGAGAGAAGAGCTCGATATCCTTAACTATCACCATTTCTTCAGAGTCAGAGGGGAAGAGTGCATTGTTCACCACCTCATCTAAATCCATATCATAACCACTGGTGAGATAGGCAAAAGCCGTAGCTGCTCGCTGGGGTGTGTCTAATAAACCTGCGCGGGTAATATCTTCGCCAGTGCTTTCGATAATTTTGGCGTAGTGCTCTTTCATGGTCATTCCTTATGACATTTATTTTGTTTTTACCTCTGCATTTTCTAATAAAGTGCAGACCATTACTAGTTTCACGGGTAAAATAATGACCGTTCTTAGATATAGAAATAACCATGGCAAAAAACCCAAATAACACAGAGTCCGTCACCGTTGCCAGCATGCTTGAGATGGGCGAGCAGTTATTTGAATCTCAGGGGCTCTATTTCGGCCATGGCACCACCAATGCCTGGGATGAAGCGGTGTATCTGCTGTCTTTTGTACTCGACCTACCTCCGGATGCCGATCGCTCTAAGTTATCTGAAATACTCACGGCACAGCAGCAAGCTGATGTATGGGCGCTTTTTCAGCGCCGCGTGGATGAGCGTATCCCCGCGCCTTATTTAACTGGTACCGCATGGTTTTGCGGTCTAGCTTTTAACGTCGATCAACGGGTTATTATTCCCCGATCACCCATAGCAGAGCTTATCTACAATGGCTTTCAGCCCTGGTGTGAGTCGGAACCAGACAATGTGCTCGATCTCTGCACCGGTAGCGGCTGCATTGGCATTGCCTGTGCCTATGCATTTGAGCAGGCGCAGGTGGTATTGAGCGATATCTCAGCGGATGCGCTGGCTATTGCGCAACAGAATATTGCCCAGCATCAGCTTGGGGATAGGGTAGTGGCGGTACAGTCCGATCTATTTGATGGCCTTAATAATCAGCGTTTTGATTTAATTGTGAGCAACCCGCCCTATGTCGATGCGACCGATTTAGCGACCATGCCGGAGGAGTATCAGCACGAACCAGAACTGGCCTTGGCCTCTGGCGTCGATGGGCTGGATTTTACTCGCCGACTGTTGCGTGAAGCGGCACAACGGCTGACTGAGCAGGGTGTATTGGTGGTGGAAGTGGGTAATTCATCGGTAGCGTTGGAAAAGGCGTTTCCTAGTATCCCATTTCTATGGTTGTCGTTTACTGAGGGCGATGCCGGTGTTTTTGTACTTACGCGTGAACAACTCCTCGAATTTCGGGAATCTTTTGTCTGATTTACGTATAATCCCCGCTATTAATAACAGCCACTGATTAACTTGAGAAAACCATGTCAGGAAACTCCATAGGAAAACTATTTACCGTAACCAGCTTTGGTGAGAGCCATGGTCTGGCCATTGGTTGTATTGTTGATGGCTGTCCTCCCGGATTAGAAATCAGTGCCGCTGATTTACAGCCTGATTTAGATCGCCGCAAGCCCGGTCAGTCCCGCTACACCACCCAGCGAAAAGAGGATGATGAGGTCAAGATTCTCTCCGGTGTGTTCGAGGGTAAAACCACCGGGACTGCGATTGGCATGATTATCGAAAACAAAGATCAGAAGTCAAAAGATTACAGTAAAATCAAAGACTTATTTAGACCTTCTCATGCAGATTATACCTATCATCAGAAGTATGGTGAGCGCGACTATCGCGGTGGCGGGCGCAGTTCTGCCCGTGAGACAGCCATGCGTGTGGCCGCCGGTGGCATCGCAAAAAAATACCTGAAACAGCGTTTGGGCATAGAGATTTTTGGCTATGTCTCTCAGCTCGGCCCCGTGGTGGCCGAGAACTTTGATCAAGCGGTGATTGAAACTAACCCATTCTTTTTCCCCGATGCAGCCAAGGTGCCCGAGCTGGAAACCTATATGCAGGCGTTGAGTAAAGAGGGCGATTCCATTGGTGCCAAGGTCACCGTTGTGGCGAAAAATATGCCAGTGGGGTTGGGTGAGCCGATATTTGATCGACTCGATGCCGAACTGGCCCATAGCCTAATGGGTATCAATGCTGTGAAGGGCGTTGAATTGGGTGCGGGTTTTGATGTGGTGGCGCAGAAGGGCACCGAGCACCGCGATGAGCTATCGCCCGATGGCTTTCTATCGAATAACTCAGGTGGTGTGCTGGGTGGTATTTCCTCAGGTCAGGATATTGTGGCGCATCTGGCGCTAAAGCCGACCTCGAGTATAAGGATCCCCGGGCAGTCAATAGATACCGCCGGTGCATCCGCCGAGGTGATCACCACTGGTCGCCATGACCCCTGTGTAGGTATTCGTGCCGTACCCATTGCCGAAGCCATGTTGGCGATTACGCTGATGGACCATTATCTCCGTCACCGTGGGCAAAATGCCGATGTGGATTCGGGTTTAGAACCGATTTAAACGGGATTATGACTGATCTCTGGCGGCTAATTTACAGCGGATATAGTCGCTGTGCAGGATATGCAGTAGATCGGCAACGCGCCGAATAATGCCCTCTTCATGTTTGTCGAGATGACCATCGGCAAAGGCCACACGCCACATAGCGGTTAGCAGATTCATTTTCTGTTCAGTACTGAAATGTGTGTTGATCTCGCGGGTAAACTGATACAGCGAGGTGGCCTCTGCCACCTCATCTCGCGATAAGCTAATAAGCTCATCAACCTGCTCGCTGGATAAGGACAAGATCTGACACAGGGTCTGACTAATAGATGCCAGCTCCTGTTCGTCCAAATCGCCATCGATTACCATCACTTCCACCAGTAGGGCGGCAGCGGCCAATTGCTCGGTCTTTACCCCTTGATCCTCTGGTTCCAGCACATTTTTGGAAAAAAAGTTTTTAATCCTATCGATCATAATTGGATATCTCGCAACCAGGTTTCCAATTTAACTTGATCGGCGACAAAGGCGCGGATGCCATCGGAGAGTTTTTCGGTGGCCATGGAATCATCATTGAGCTCATAGCGGAAAGCCGCTTCTCCACCGAGACGATAGTGAATTTTATCGCCGGTCGCCGCTGGGTCTAATTTGCGCTCGAGCAGACCGTAGTCATCATCCAGTGCTTGAAGCAATTGCGGGCTAATGGTCAGACGGTCACAGCCGGCTAGTTCAGTGATCTCATCGGTATTGCGGAAACTGGCGCCCATAACAATGGTGTTATAGCCAGACTGTTTGTAATAGTTATAGATGCGGGTGACCGACTGCACGCCGGGATCATCGGCGGGTGCATAGTCGGTAAGGCCCGTGTTGGCCTTGTACCAGTCGAGAATACGGCCGACAAAGGGCGAGATTAGAAAGGCCCCTGCATCAGCGGCAGCAACCGCCTGAGTAAAGTTAAACAGTAGCGTTAGATTGCAGTTGATACCTTCTTTTTCCAACTGTTCCGCCGCGCGAATACCTTCCCAAGTGGAGGCCATTTTAATAAGCACTCGCTCCTTGCCAATACCGGCCTGTTCATACAGTGCAATCAACTGCCGTGCCTTGGCAATCGAGCCGACACAGTCAAACGAGAGCCGCGCATCCACCTCAGTGGAAACACGCCCGGGAATAGTGGCTAAAATTTTCTCGCCAAAACTAACTGCCAGTTGATCCATGCAAGCGGACAGTTGCTCATCAGAGGATAGTTTGCCGCTGCTAACAGAGCCAATAACCTCCTCGACCAAGCTGCGATAGGCGGGCATCTGCGCCGCCTTTAGAAGTAGGGAGGGGTTGGTTGTTGCATCCTCGGGTGAATACTGCGCAATGGCATCAAAGTCGCCAGTATCGGCCACTACCGTGGTCATTTCTTTTAATTGATCTAGCTTGCTTTTATTGGTCATCGAGAGAGAGTCCTAGATTTAAAATGCTGTTGTTTTTGCCAGAGCCGCGGTTAACACATCAATGGTCGCATCGGGTTTATAAGCGTTTTCACTAATATGCCGCCGGTATTGTCTGGCGCCGGGCATGCCGTGAAAAAGCCCTAAAATATGTCGGGTCATAGCCTGTAATTTTGTACCTTTCGACAGCTCATTATCCACATAATTAACAAAGGCTTCAGCGATTTTTTCGCGGCTGATAACAGGCTCAGTCGAGCCGTAGATTTGCTGATCAACAGTCGCCAGCAAGTAGGGGTTGGTATAGGCCTCACGACCCACCATCACCCCATCGAGATGCTCAAGATGCTCCACAGACTGGGCCAATGTAGTGACGCCGCCATTAATAATAATTTCCAACTGCGGGAAATCCGCCTTTAATTGATACACCCGTTGATAATTGAGCTCTGGAATTTCGCGATTTTGCTTTGGGCTAAGGCCCTTTAGCCAGGCTTTGCGCGCATGCACCAGAAAGGTTTGACAGCCGCTTTGCGCCACCTTATCGACAAACTCACAGAGAAAGTCATAGCTATCGAAATCATCAACCCCGATACGGTGCTTCACCGTGATAGGTAAATCCACCGCATCCTGCATAGCCGCCACACAGTCAGCGGTAATCCGCGCATTCTTCATCATAACGGCGCCAAACATTCCATTCTGCACCCGATCACTGGGACAGCCGCAGTTAAGATTGATCTCAGCATAGTCATAACGACTGGCCAAGACACAGGCCTTGGCTAAATCAGCCGGGTCACTGCCGCCCAATTGCAACGCCACCGGATGCTCAAATGCATCCATATGCAGATGGTGATGGGTATCGCCATGGAGAATAGCACCGGTCGTAATCATCTCGGTATAGAGCACGGCATGCCGGCTGATCAGGCGCA